>CAXNDY010000119.1:0-4755 GCA_964201095.1 Saccharofermentanales bacterium | reverse complement strand
CTCGGAACCTCCTCCCTCTCGCTGGTCGGAGCCGGCGGATTCGTGGACGCGTTCGGCGACCCCGTCTCCTCCTACGCGACGGATTCGGCCCCCGTGGTCCTCCAATCGCCCGCGACGCCGACGCCCGAACCGACCGCGACGCCCACGCGAGAGGCTTCCGCCTCGGCGACGCCCGCGGATACCGACCTCACGCCCGGCGCATCGCCCGCGGACACCGATACCCCCGCTCCCTCGCCGACCCCCGGCGCCGGCACTCCTCCGGCTCCCTCCTGGCTGTGGACGGCCTGGCTCGTCACGCTGGGCGTGGCGCTCCTCGAATTCTTCCTCCTCGTCGGTCGTTCCGGACGCCGCAGCCGACCGGCACGCCGCCGCTAGAATGCCCGGCGCTTTTCCGCGTGCGCCCATTCTGTTAAAATGAACCGGTTGCAGCCTTCGGACCGTCGAATGCACGGATTCCGTCCGCATCTGCCCGCCGGACCTTCCGGCAAGGAGCTGGACGCATGAATGAACTGTTCCGGAAACTCCGCACGACCCTCTCCCGGGAGGTCGTCCTCTATGTCGTCTTCGGAGTCCTGACCACCGCGATCAACTACGTCGTCTTCATCGGTCTCGACTTCCTGTTCGGCAAGGACACGCCGGTCTGGGCCGGTACGATCACGGTCCTCTCCTGGCAGTGGGCGGTCGTCGTCAAGTTCTGGATGCTCTCCAACGTCGCGGCCTTCGTCGCCGCCGTCTCGTTCGCCTTCGTCACCAACCGCAACATCGTGTTCGCGGCCGGCGGAAAGACCGGCGACCGGAAGAGCGACCGCAGGGAGGCCTTCCGGCAGGGCGTCCTGTTCTGGCTGGCCCGCCTGGTCTCGCTGGCCATGGAATACGGCATCCTGTACGTCCTCATGGACGTCCTGGGTCTCACCGACCTGGTCAGCAAGGTCGTCTCGAACGTCTTCGTGGTCGTCGTGAACTATTTCTTCAGCAAGTTCGTCGTCTTCTCCCGCCGGCACTCCGCCGGTAGCGCGAAGCCGGCGGGAGGCTGAGGCGCATGCCGAACCGGAACGGACCCCCGGGCCAGCCCGCCCCCGCCGTGAAGAGCCATCGTTTCTCGACGGCCGCGCATCTCTTCAAGACCGCCTTCGTCCTGCTCGAGCTCGCGCTGGTCGTCGGCTCCTTCATCCTCGCCTTCTACCTTCTGTTCGGAGCGGACTTCCCGAACATGCCGAAGAACAACTTCGGTGCCTTCGTGGACTCCGTTCCGCTGATCGTCCTCGCCGCCCTGATCTTCGTCGACCTCTTCGAGATGACCCACTTCTTCCGCAAGACCAACGTCGACATCGTCACCGCCGCGATGCGCTTCTCCGTTCTGGAGGGCATCGCCGCCACCGCCGCCGCGTTCTTCGTCCGAGGATTCTCGGTGCCCCGCTCCGTGATCCTCCTCGGCACGCTGCTGCTGTTCGTCGCCACCTCCATCTGGGGCGCCGCAGGGCTCGCGATCAGCCGCTGGATCTACGCGAAGGGTCGGATGGTCGTCGTGGGCAACAGCCCCGAGGAGTCCGCGCAGGTCGTCGCGAAGATTTCCGGAAACCTCTCCGCGCTGCATGTCGATCTGGTCGGCACCTGCACCTGCGACGACGTGGCCCTCCTCCACCGCAGCATCGACGACGCTTCCGAAGTCCTGATCTGCCCCGACGTGACCGACGACTGCAAGGTCAACATCATCCTCTACTGCACCGCCTGGAACAAGCCGGTCTACGTCGTCCCGCAGCTGGTCGAGGTCGCGTACCTCAAGACCCGGCTGGTCCAGTTCTCCGACATGCCGGCCTTCATGATCGACCGGCTCGGACTGACCTTCGAGCAGCGGCTGTTGAAGCGCGGGTTCGACATCACCGTCTCCCTGGCCGTCCTCGTGCTGGTCTCCCCGGTGATGCTGGCCGCCGCCCTCGCCGTCCGGCTGACATCGAAGGGCCCCGCGATCTACTCCCAGGAGCGCGTCACCCGGAACAACCAGATCTATCGGATCTACAAGTTCCGCTCCATGTGCATCGATGCCGAATCCGCCACCGGCCCCGTGATCTCCGGAAAGGCCGACCCACGCGTCACGCCGGTCGGACGGCTGCTCCGGCGCCTCAAGATCGACGAGCTCCCGCAGTTCCTCAACGTCCTGAAGGGCGAGATGAGCGTCGTCGGCCCCCGGTCCGAGAGGCCCTTCTTCGTCGAGCAGTTCGAGAAGGACATCCCGGGATACCACCAGCGTTTCCGCGTCAAGGCGGGCATCACCGGCTTCGCCCAGGTCGCCGGCAGCTACGACACGCTGCCCGAGGACAAACTCCGCTACGACCTGATCTACATCAAGAACTACTCCATCCTCCTCGACCTGCGTCTGGTCCTCGAGACGGTCAAGGTGGTCTTCTCGACATCGCTCTACAACCGCACGTTCGAACGGAACCAGACCGAATTCACGACCGCCGGTCGCAAGGAAGGGGGGTCGGGCAATCCGTGATGGACCACGACGAAGCCCTTCGCTTCTTCGCTTCGGCCGAGCGCTTCGGCATCCGGCTCGGACTCGACCGCATGCGCTCCCTGATGGACCGACTCGGCGGCGTGCCGCGGGAGCCGGTCTTCGTCCACGTCGCCGGAACCAACGGCAAGGGGTCCGTCACCGCCTTCATGGCCTCCGCGCTGGCCGCGGCCGGGTACCGGACGGGCATCTACACGTCTCCGTTCCTCTTCCGCTTCGAGGAACGCATCCGCGTGCTCGACGGCGCAGACGACCTCGAGGCGCTGACCCGGGACGAGACCACCGGCGAGATCCCGCACGAGGCGCTGACCCGTCTCGCCTCCCGCGTCCGGACGGCCGTCGAGGGGATGCTGGCGGACGGGGAGGAGCACCCCACCGAATTCGAACTCATCACCGCGGCTGCATTCCTGCACTTCGCGGAACGCCGCTGCGACGTCGTCGTGCTGGAGACCGGTCTGGGCGGCCGCCTCGACGCCACCAACGTCATCCCCGCGCCCGCGGTCTGCGTGATCACCGCGATGGGGTACGACCACTGCGACCGCCTCGGTTCCACGATGCGGGAGATCTCCGGGGAGAAGGCCGCGATCGTGAAGTCCGGCGCGCGCGTGGTCCTGCAGGACCCCGTCCCGCTGGCGCTGCTCGAAGACGCGAGGACCGTGGAGTCCGTGGTCCGCGCCCGTTGCGAAGCCGTCGGCGCCTCGCTCGCCGTGGTTCGCCGGGAGGAGGTCGAAGTCCTCGAGAAGGGTCTGTCGCCCATCGATGACCGCTTCTGCCAGACCCTCCGGATCCTTCGCCCACGCACCGATCTGAAGACCTCGCTTGTCGGCGCCTATCAGCCGCTCAATGCCGCGACCGCCTTCCGGGCCCTCGAGTTCCTGGCAGGCCCTTGCGGAATGACGCGACTCGACGGGGCGTCGATCGCCCGCGGCTTCGCGCTGGCGCGCTGGCCCTGCCGCTTCGAGTTCGTGTCGACGCGCCCACCCGTGGTGATGGACGGCGCGCACAACCCCCAGGGTGCCGTGGCGCTCCGCGAAAGCCTCCGCGAGATCTTCCGCGGCGGGCGGGTCCACTTCGTCTGCGGGGTGTCCGCCGACAAGGATTACCCGACGATGCTGCGCGAACTGCTGGCCACCGACTCCGGCACAGGGGACGATGGGTTTCATCCGGCCTCCTTCCGATGCGTCGCCGCCGACCACCCCCGCGCGCTGGCACCCGCTGCCTTGGCGGATGCGGTGCGGTCCTCCGTCTCCGCAGCAGGGCTGGAGATGAAGGTCGAGGGTTCGGCTTCCGTTCCCGGTGCCGTCGCGGACGCCATTCGGGATGCCGAAGCCGATGGGGGAGCCGTCTGCGTGTTCGGTTCCCTGTTCCTGATGCGTGCGGCCCGCGATGCCGCCGCCCGGTCCCTTTCCGGAAAGCACCTCAAGGAGGACCGCCCATGATGGATTGGCTGAAGGAGACCCGCTCGTTCCAGCGCCTGGATCCGAAGGAGGTCCACCTCCCCGTGCCCGACCGCGAAGCGGCGGAAGCCGTCGCGCGCTACAACAAGGCCATCCAGAACCTCCACAACGACAGCGGCGACATCGCGATGATCGAACTGAAGAAGGTCTGCGCCACCGTCCCCTCCTTCGGCCAGGCCTTCCTCCTGCTGGGATGCTGCCTGATGGCCACCGGTAGTCCGGTCGCGGCGGAGCGCAATTTCCGCAAGGCCGCGGACGCGGTGCTCCCCGACTCCCTCCAGGAGCGACCGGCCTCCTACGCCGCGGCGGTCGCGACCGATGGCCCTTCGACGGCGCGAAACGTCTTCGACGAGCCCGTAGAGAAACTTCCCTCGGACTCCCACGCGGGTTCGCTCGATGCGAAGGCGATGAACCACCTCGTCCGACCCTCCCGCGAACGGCACCGGAAGGTTCGGATGGAGAAGGCCCGCGAGCGGCGGAATCTCCTCCAGGGCACCGAAGCCGACGCTTCGCCCCAGGACCGCGCGACCTCCCGACCGGCGCTCAAGAGCTCGGGCAACTCCGTGACGCCGATTTCCGGAAGCCGCATTCCCACAGTGCTGAAACTCCTGCGGCCCATCGCCCTTGTGCTGCTCGTGGCCGGTCTCGCGACCGGTGGCGTGCTGCTCTATCCGACGCTCTCCAGCGGCCTGCTCGCGCTCTTCGCTCCCCCGACCGCTACTGCGGAGCCATCGCCGTCGCCCGGCGCCGACGACAGGCTGGCGTGGATCCTGACGCGCATCGACG
>CAXNDY010000118.1:0-4759 GCA_964201095.1 Saccharofermentanales bacterium | reverse complement strand
GATCCTCGGCAGGAGGTACCAGTCGATCGTCTCCGCGGACGCAATCACTTCCGTGGCCGACATGCCGGTCTTCCACCCGAGCGGAGTCGTCAGGGATGCGTCCGTGGTGGTCTCGAAGGCGATCTCGTAGACGTCCTTGTCGGTGGCGTCCTGGAGCTGGACGAGTTCGAACTCCAGCCCCGGGAACTTCATCGAGCGATGCCAGGCCTTCTTCCCTTCTTCCCAATGGAGGCCGGGCCCTTCCACCGTGTCGTCCGAAACCGGACTCCCGAATGCGGAGATCAGCTCGGACACCTTCGCGTCGCCGCCCTGCTGCAGGACGAGGCTCCCCTTCTGGAACGCGAAGCGGCTGCGGTCGCTGGCGGCCAGCTGCGTGCGGGCACCTGCCGTGCGGACGACAGTTCCAGAGGAATCGCTTACCGTGATGCCGTCGACGGAGATCCGCCAGTCCCCCTCCCCGAAGTACGAGCCGAAGGTGAACGAGACGGTGCCTCCCCCCTCGAGGAAGAAGACCGTGTCGCTGCCTCCCGTCTCACCCGTGTCGTGCCCGGCCATCGCCATGACATTACTGCCGAACGTCCCGAATCCAATGTACTTCAGGACCGACTTCGGCAGCGTGTAGCGCGGGGCCCGCGTCGGCTCGGGGGTCGGTGTGAGGGAGACCGGAGTCGTGATGTCGAGGGTCCGGTCCGCGTTGAAGACGATATCGAATCCGAGATAGGTCACCAAGGCGGTGATGGAAGCGCGGTCGGTCATATGGATCCGTCCGCTGCGGTAGAACGCCTGGACGGTCGCTCCGGAAGCGGTTCCGCGGTAGGTCGCCACCGCTCCTCCGGTCGCGGAATCGACGTACGCCGATCCCACGAATTCGACGGACTGCGCCCCTTCGAATCCAATCGTGAACGCGAGGGGAATCACTTCCTTGGCACAGCCCAAGGGGCTGGATACCTCGAGAAGGGAGATCTTCAGCTTGGTGATGGCGCCCTGGCAAAGACCTTCCGGCGTGAAGCCGAACTCGTCGATCACCGCCGGGTCCGAGAGGACCTCGACCCCGTCGACTCGGACCACGTCCCAATCGAAGTCGATGTGGATGTTCGAAGGGTCTGTCGGAAACGCGTCAGGGGTGGCGGCGGTAGAGACGGTCGGCGTGGGTTCGAGACCTAGCGTCTCCATGGCGGTTCGGATCCTCCAGAAGAAGCTGTCGGGATCCGAAAGGAGATTTCCGGCGGATGCGAACAGGAAGACGTTTTCCACCTCGTATTCCCTCTCCGGTCCCGTGTTGTCGGCGGCACGGGCCATCGCGCGCCACTCCTCCACTCCCTCCCGACGCGCATCGTCGGAATCGAACACGTACAACCGGAGCATCGCGCCCTTCTTTCCCGTAACGCCGTAGACGGTCGGAGTCACCCCGGAGAGGACGACGGTGGGTTTCGGTTGTGGGAATAGGGCACGCGCGGGGATTCCTCCCTGACGGAGAGTGCTCACGACCGCCTCTCTCGACAGCGTCCCGGCTGTCGGCGCCGCGCAGCCCGTCAGCGCGATCGGCGCGAACCGAGGCAGCGGCACGACGAGGAGCAGCAGAAGCGCGGCCAGCCCGGCCACCCGCTTGCGGCGGGGCGCGCCCTCTTTGAATGGACTCTTCATCGGTGCGCCTCCTCGAAGTCGATCCAGTCCGGCTGTTCCAGCAGAAACCGCCAGGCGGGGACCACGCGGATCGTGCCCAGCTCCCCGCTCATCTGCTCCTCTTCATCGCGCGTCACAATCGTGCCTTCGGCAACTCCCTGTTCCGCCATCGCCTCGGTGAGTGCCGTCATTTCCCGCTTCCGTGTCTCCGGATTGCGAAGCGTTTCGCAGACCTGGACGAGTACCGGATTCCCTCCTCTGACGGGTACGATGAAGTCCACTTCCTTACCGGTCTTCGTCTTGTAGTAGTAGATCTCCTGATGGAGCCGCCGTAGCGTCAGGAAGACCAGATTCTCCAGGAGATGGCCCGAATTCACCAGGATTCCCGATGAAATGGAAGCGACCATGGCGTGGTCGATGCAGTAGATCTTCTTGGGGTTGGCATTTCGACGGGCCAGCGAAGCGTCGAAGATGCGGACCGTGAAGAAGAAGTAGGCGTCCTCGAACCATTCCAGGTATTCCGAAAGGCTTGCCTTCGGCACCTTGTGTCCGAGAGACTGGAGGTAGCCGGTCAGCTTGTTGACGGAGTAGAGAGATGCGCAGTGCTCTACCAGCCAATGGGCGACATCGGAGACGGCCTTCGGGTGCGGGATGTCGTGTCGTTCCACCAGGTCGCGATAGAGAACGGCATGGAAGTACTCCTGGTGGATCCGGACCCTCAGGTTCCGGTCCAGGGCGAGGACTTCCGGAAATCCTCCCGACTCCCAGAACGCATCGAACGCGTTCCGGACTTTGAGCCGACTGCTGGTCGAGATGCCGGTCTCCTTCCCCATGCCCAGTCCATCGAGGAATTCACGGAAGGAAAACGGGAAGATCTCCCAGGACAAGGCCCGCCCGCGCATCTGCGTGGCGATCTCCTTCGACAGCATCCGCGCGGAGGATCCGGTCAGATACACTTCACAGCCGTCCGTTCGAAGCACCCGATCGACGAAAGGTTCCCACCCCTCGATCGATTGGATCTCATCGAAGAAGTAGTAGACCTTCTCTCGGTCCTTGCGCAGCGGATACAGGGAGTCATAGGCTTCGACGATCAGCGCCAGGTCGTCCCTCCGAAGGTCGTGAAGGCGGTCGTCGAAGAAGTCCAGCTGCACGATGCGCTGTCGAGGCACCCCCGCATCGAGGAGTCTCTGAGCCATCTGGCGCATGAACGTCGATTTGCCGCTGCGCCGCACTCCGATGCAGATGGTCGCTTTGCCGGAAATCGCTTCGACCTGCAGACGTCGCGGGACGCCGAGGTCGAGGTTTCTTTCCTGGGAATCCAGGATGAGCGTTCGAAGGATCTCCTTCATGTCAAGCGCCCTCACGTGGTAATCATTTTTACCGGATAGGCGTCTATCCGGTAATTTATTTTACCACATGGCAGGAATTCGGCAATCCCCTGGAGTCTCCTACCCCTCGAACGCCTGTCGGTAGACGGCTTCGACCGCGGCCTTCGTCGAAGCGCCTTCGTGGACCTTCACGTCGTCGACGTAGTAGGTCGGCACGTAGTAGTAGTCGAACTTCATGGCCCGCGCGCGCTCCCGGCCCTCGTCGACGTGCTCGACCTCGATCGCGGCGTACTCGGGGTGCTCCGCCAGGATCTCCTCCATGAAGCGCTTGGCTTCACGGCAGTAGGGGCAGTAGGCCAGCTCGAACATCAGGATCTTCTTCATGCGCGTGCTCCTTTGCGGTTGCAGCTTTCCCAGGTGCTACGTCTTCCTAGCGCTTGCGGCGATGCACGTAGTAGCCCTTCTGCTTCTTTGCGAAGGGACGGGTCTGGACAGGCAGCGGCTTCTCGACCGCCGTGCTCGCGTTGATGTCTTCCTTGGGGCTGCGCTTCGGCGCCTTGTCGACATCCGTGTTCAGGGTTGCGTCCACCAGCTTCGCCAGGGCGGCGGCGACTTCGACCGAGGTGAAGTCCTCCTCCATCAGGGTCTCGACGATGCGCAGGCCGTTCTCGAGGGAGCCTTCGCGCAGCGCGGTGCGCACGGCTTCGAGGGTGCGCTGGGAGCGGGTGTCGGCGACCTCGTCCCCGAAGGGGATGAGCTTCAGCTCGATGTTGACGTTGATGAAGCGCATGATGTCGCGCAGCTCGAGGATCTCGGCGCGGCCGACGACGAAGGTGTAGGAGTGGCCGACCTTGCCCATGCGGCCCGTGCGGCCGATGCGGTGGACGTAGTATTCCTCGTCCTGGGGCACGTCGTAGTTGAACACGGCGTCGATGTCGTCCACGTCGATGCCGCGGGCGGCCACGTCGGTGGCGACGAGCACGTCGATGCGACGGCTGCGGAAGCGGTCCATCACGCGGTCGCGCAGGGTCTGGCGCATGTCGCCGTGGAGTCCCTCGGCGGCGTAGCCGTTGGCGGACAGGTAGGCGACGAGGTCGTCGACCATGCGCTTCGTGTTGCAGAACACGAGGGACAGCTTCGGGTCATGCGCGTCCAGCAGGCGGCACAGCGCCTCGGCCTTGCGTCCCGGTCGGACCTCGTAGTAGGACTGCTCGATGCTCGGGACGGTCAGCTGCTTGTGTTCCATCTTGACGAGCTCGGGGTCGTTCTGGTAGAGCTTCGTGATGGCGAGGATCTCCTTGGACATGGTGGCGGAGAAGAGGATGGTCTGGCGCTGCTTGGGGCATTCGCGCAGGATCGTCTCGATATCTTCGCGGAAGCCGATGTTGAGCATCTCGTCGGCCTCGTCCAGCACCATGATCTTCAGCGCTTCGAGGCGGATGGTGCCGCGGCGCATGTGGTCCATGACGCGTCCGGGGGTGCCGACGACGATCTGGGCGCCCTGCTGCAGTCCGCGGAACTGGCGGTCGATGGGCTGCCCGCCGTAGACGGGCAGGACGCGGATGCCGTGGCGGTACTTGGAGAACTTCTTGAGTTCCTCGCTGGCCTGGACGGCCAGTTCGCGGGTGGGGCACAGGATCAGCACCTGGATCCGGCGGTTGTCCGGGTCGACCGCCGCGATGGCGGGGAGACCGAAGGCGGCCGTCTTGCCGGTGCCGGTCTGGGAGTGGCCGATCACGTCGCGCCCCGCCAGGATCAGCGGGATCGCGGCGGTCTGGATGGCGGTGGCCTCCTCGAAACCCATCTCG
>CAXNDY010000117.1:0-4795 GCA_964201095.1 Saccharofermentanales bacterium | reverse complement strand
ATGTTCGGGACGAACAGCCAATCGAGGGAAAGGAAGAGGGTCCGCTCCGTATCGGGCCCTTTCAGGAGGACCCAGAGTTCATTGATCGGCCCATAGGAGGAGTACATCATGATGAAGAGACCGATGATCGAGATCCAGGAAAGGAAGTGCGGAATGTACGTGATGGACTGGACGATCTTCTTGAAGGGTCCTTGCCGCAGTTCGTTCAGAAGAAGTGCGAGGATGATGGGGGCGGGGAAGTTCAGCAGGACCGACAGGATGCTGACGATCAACGTGTTCGAGATCGCCGTCCAGATCTCGGGAAGGCTGAACAGCTTGATGAAATGACCGAATCCGGACTGGGCGGCCCAGGGACTCCCGAACACGCCCTTGAAGATGTCGAAGTTCTTGAAGGCCACCAGGATGCCGGGCATGGGGAAATAGCTGAAGACCAGGACGAACGCGACTGCCGGAAGAAGCATCAGGTAGACGAGTCGATACTTCTGGAAGCTCATACGCCAGGTAAGCCTGGTGACGGGTGCCGCTTTCCTGGATTTGCCGGATGCCATCTGCACGGGGGCCCACTTCCTTTCGCACGGATTCTGTCACCGATTGTGTCAGAACGGCGAACCCGGCGGAACATGCAAACCGGATGGACTATAACACTATCCGGCTATGCACGGTCACCATCGCCCCCCCTCCGTCATCGATACCGGCCGATTTCCTTGACGCGACCGACGATCGCCCGGAAATTCTCGAGACTGACGGAGTTCGGTATGGAATGGTCGGAAGAGAAGATGTAGCCGCCGTTCTTCATGAGCGTCGGAACGAGCGCTTCGATTTCGGCGAGAATCCGGTCCCGGTCGTCCCACAGGACGGCATCGACGCCTCCGTGCAGCACGAGTCGTTCCCCATAGGCCGCCTTGATCTCCAGCGCGTCCATGCCGGCCTTGTGCTCCAGCGGGTTGAGCGCGTCGATTCCGGCGTCGAGGATGTCGTCGACGAGAGGGCGGACGTATCCGCAGGAATGCAGGTGGGCCTTGATGCCCTTGGCATGCGCCCATTCCGCGGCTTTCCGGTGGAACGGCTTGATGAGCCGCCGGTAGGTGTCCGCCGAGAAGAACGTCGTGTTCTTGAACCCCATGTCGTCCCACCAGAAGATGCTGTCGAAACGGTAACCGGCGTCCCAGAGCATGTCGTAGTGCGCGATGCACATGTCCAGATAGTGTCCGAACATGTCCATCATCCATTCGGGTTCCTCCATCATGGCGATGAGGACCGTCTCGGTCCCCACGGTCCAGGAATGGGTGACGTCGAATCCGACCCAGAATCCTGCCTGGATCCACCGGTGGTCGGATTTCCACAGGCGGAAGTCGCGGTCGACCTGCTTCCAGTCGATCCGATCTCGATCGACCGTCATGCGGGCCTTGGCCTTCTCCCAGGATCCGGGGTCCACGATGGTGTAGTCGAGGAATTCAGGCGTCGAGTCCAGCTTCTTGAACTGCTTCAGGGTGACGCCCCAGGGTGTCGTCGCGATGGTATGGGTCTCCGTTTCCTCGAGGGTTCGGATCTCGTACCGCGGGGAGATGTCGAGCATGACCGTCTCCACCTTGTCGACGCCGAAGAAGTCCCGCCAGTCCACGCCGGCCGGCATGCCTTCCTGGCGCCAGCGCGCCAGCGTCCCCTCCCAGGGCTCGTCGACGATGGGAATCCGGTCCGCCTCCTGGTGGGCGAACATCCTCGCATAGCGCTCGTGGGTCGTCATTTCTTTCATGGAGTCCTCCCTTTGACGGCGAAACCGTGGAATCCGTTCTCGAATCGGATTATGATGGCACCGCGTTTCCCCCGAAAGAAGCAAACCGGCTGGACCATGCCATTATCCGGCTATCCGCCTACTGGGGATCCCGTCGCCCGGGCTCACGGAGCCCATCGGCTTGGCGGAACCCCCGTCCACTTGCGGAACGTGCGGGAGAAATAATACGGATCCGTGAAGCCGCTGAGTCGGGAGATCTCCTTGATCGTGTAGCGGGTCAGGTGCTGCGAAAGCAGGAGCTGCTGCGCATGCTCGATCCTCTTCCTGGAGAGGAGCTGGAGGGGCGTCATGCCGGTCTCCTCCCGGAAAAGGTCCCGGAAGTAGTTTCCGTTCAGGTGGAGCTCCGCTATCGCTTCCTCCAGCCGGAAGTCCGAATCGCAGAGGTTCGCGGCGATCCGGTTGACGATCCGGTCGACGAACGGGTTCCCCGGCGTCGTGCCCAGTTGGGAAAGGAACGTCTGCTCGAACAGGCGGAAGGTGGAGTTCACGACGTTCACCCAGTTGTGCGGCTTCAATTGGAACGTGTCATGAAGATGCAGGAGGAGCTGCAGGATGATCCCGCTTTGCGCGTCATGAACCCGGGAGTACGTCACGAGGGGGAGATCGAAGTGGTGGAACGTGAAAAACACATCCTGGAAGCCCTTCTCCGACGAATCCGAGTGGTAGAGGTCCGGTGGGATGACGAACACGTCGCCCGCCTCGAAGGGTACGGTCTCGTCTCCGATCACGACACGACCGGATCCGGCAGTGTAGTACACGACCTCCCATAGATCATGCCGGTGGAAGCCGACGCAGAAGGTGTCGACGCGAAGTTTACCGACATGGTCGACGAGAATGCCAGGTTCCGGTCGGATTCCCATACCTGGATTCTATCAAGAATCTGTGGATTGTCCATCATCGGATGCGAATCGGGTGTGCCCGCCGGGGCATGCTTCGGATATTCTGGGAGCATCGGAACCATGGAAGGAGATCATGGACATGGACAAGACGACGACCCTCCGGAAGACGTTCGAAGCGGGCGAAGGCATCCTCAAGCTCTGTCCCGTGTTCGTGCCGAGACGCTTCGGCAGCGCCGGGCACCGCCTCAAGCTGCACCCCGACGACTACTTCGCCTACGGCACCGAGCGGGGCTCCATCAAGGAGCGCTGGTTCTCGTCGGTCATCCCGGCCATGAACGGCCCGCTGGCCGCTCCGGACGAAGGGATGAGCTATGTGGACGTCACGGGCCGCGTGGAGGACAAGGTCCTCTTCAAGGACTTCGTGGACGCGCTGGGCGCCGGTCTCATCGGCGCGGACCTGTTCGCGAAGCACGGCACGTGGCCCATGTACTCCAAGTTCTTCGACTACGAGAACCCGCTGTTCCACCACGTCCACCTCGACTTCGCGGCGGCGGCGCGCGTCGGCAAGATCGGCAAGCCCGAGGCGTACTATTTCCCGCGCCAGCTCAACAACACCGCGGGCAAATTCCCCCACACCTACTTCGGCTTCGACCCGGACGTCACGCCGGACGAGGTCAAGGAACGGCTGCGCGACTACACGACGCGCGACACGCGCATCACGGAGCTCTCCCGAGCCTACCGCATCGAGCTGGGCACGGGCTGGTACACCCCGCCCGGCGTGATCCACGCCCCCGGGTCCTACCTGACATACGAGCCGCAGTGGAACAGCGATGTGAACAGCGTCTACGAGAACGTCTGCGACAACGAGATCTACGGCCGGTCCTTCCTGGACGAGAATGTCCCGGACGACCGCAAGGACGACATCGACTATATCTTCAGCCTGCTCGACTGGCCGCGGAACGTCGACCCGAACTACCGGAAGCACTACTTCCGGCCGCCGCTGCCGGCCCGGGCGACCGACGACTACGAGGAGAAGTGGATCGCCTACGGCAACGAGTACATCGCCGCGAAGGAACTGACGGTCCTTCCCGGACGCTCGGCCACGATCCGCGACGACTTCGCCTACGGCTGCATCCTCGTGCAGGGCCACGGCCAGTTGGGCCGCCACGCCTGCGAGACGTCGACCATGCTGCGCTACGGCCAACTGTCCGCGGACGAGTTCTTCGTCGGAGAGCCGGCGGCCCGAGCCGGCGTGAAGATCGTGAACGAGAGCCGCTGGGAGCCGCTCGTCCTCCTGAAGCACTTCCCGGCGAACGCGCAAACCCCCGTCGTCTGACGAAGAGGTGAAGCCCATGAATCGACTGGAGATCGGAAACAAGGACCATTCCGTCTGCTTCGACCCGGATACCGGTACGCTGGTGAAGCTCCATTCCAGGTCCTGCGACTGGGATCCCCTGGCCGGCAGTGACCGGGGGCTGTCCTTCCGGCTTCATGTTCCTCTGGACGAAGCGCATCGCTTCCACTTCATCGAGGGCGAATCCCAGAAACTGGCCTCCGTTGAAATTGCGTCGAGCGGAGAAGAAATCCGGCTCGTCTGGAGCGACCTCCATGATGCTGCCGGAATTTCCTTCGACGTGACGGTGACCATGGTGGTCAGCGTCACGGACATGGGAATCGTCTTCCGAACGCGCATCCAGAACGATTCCCCCTACTTCATAGAAGCGGTTCAGAGCCCGATTCTGATCAATGTCGCTCCCCCGAAGGGCGCGCAATGGCTCAAGGTCTTCCACTACCAATACACGGGTTCGAAGGAAGTCGACTTCTGGCCCCGGTTCAACAACCAGTTCGGATACTTCGGCTTCGATTCCCCCCAGCAGTGCTATGGGTTTTCCCCCGACGTACCCTTCGTGCTGCTTCACAACGAGGACCGCGGACTCTGTTTCGGCGTGGCGGACGACCAGTCGGAGATCGTGAGCTGGACCGCGGAACTGCGACCCGGCTGGGATCGCGCCATCGACGAACACGTGCCCGTTGGCCCGGAGATCGGCGGCCGCCCGGTCCAGACCCGGTTCTCCGTGACGCACATGCCCTACGTGGCGCCGGGTGAGACGCGGGACCTCACGCCGATTTCCGCGAGCGCCTATCGGGGCACCTGGAAGGACGG
>CAXNDY010000116.1:0-4826 GCA_964201095.1 Saccharofermentanales bacterium | reverse complement strand
CCGCCCTTGGCGTCGAGGGCGATGACCTCGCGGCTATCGAGCATCACGATGTCGACGATGTCGGGCTCCCCGGGGATGTTCGCACGGCCGAAGGTCACGCCGTCCTCGGTGAGGACCACCTGTCCGTTGCCGCCGGCGGCGATGAAGCGGCCGTCCCTGCTTGCGACCGTGAGGAGGTCCTCCTTCAGGTCGAGGTTCACGCTCGTCCAGCGGTAGCCGTCCTGGGAGACGAGGAGGGTGCCCTTCGCGCCGACGGCGAGGAAGCGACCTCCGTCGGAAGCGATGTCGTATAGGTTCCTCGCGGTGCCGGAGTCCACCGTGTAGAACGCGCCCTGGACACCGACCCGAAGGGCGCCGGCGTCGCCGACGGCGACATGGACGCGTCCGGAGGAGGCGACGGCCTGGAGCGGGACGGGGCGGTCGACGGGGATGGCGGTCCAGGTCGTTCCATCCGAGGAGACGGCGGCTTCGCCGGTCGAGCTGACGACGAGGAATCCGGAGGCCGTCCCGCAGACGCCCGTCAGATTGCCCAGAAGACCGGTCTCGACGAGCTTCGGCGACTGCGTCCCGATGCCGAGGAGGAAGATGCCCTTCTGTGCGATGGCCCCGACGAGGTCGCCGTAGACGCCGAACCCGGAGACGACGATGCTTTTCGGGAGGTCCTGCGGCAGCTGCGCCTTGGCGAAGGGGCCGATGCGGTTGACGCTGAAATGCTTGACGGTTCCGCTCTTGCGCAGCGTGAGGCCGTCTTCGGTCGTCGTGAGGATGCGGACGTCGGCGCCGTCGAAGAAGCCCTCGCCGTAGAGGCCCCCGCTGGCGGCGTCGGAGGAGACCGTCACGGAAGTGGCGTCGCCGCTGTATACGCGAAGCGCCGTGCGGAAGGCGTAGGGTTCGAAGGAGGCGTCGGAGAGGAGGTTCGCGGAGGGAATCGCGTCGAGGGACAGCCCGAGCCCCGTCAGGGTCGAGCCGGCCGGGTTCTCGGCGACCTTGAAGGAGACGAGATCCGCTCCGCTGCTGGCGGTGAGGAGTGAGGCGGAATAGAGGGCGATGCCCGAACCGACGCCGACGGCGAGCACGACCAGCGCGAGGGTGAGGAAGAACACCCGCTTGCCGAGGCCGACGAAGGTGCGGAGGCGGATCATGGGGCCGTGAAGACGGTCCCTGAGGCGTCCTTCAGGGGCACGCTCCCCTTCCTGCGGTTCAGGTGGAGCCAGGTGACGCACAGCACGGCGACGAGGATGAAGGCGCATTCGACGATGAACACGATCTGGCTGGCCTGGCCTTCGCCGAGGATCATGGGAAGCCCGGCTCCGAGGAAGTTGAAGCAGATGTGCATGACGATGGGGACGACCAGCGAGCGGGTCCACGCGTAGACGGCTCCGAGGAGGATGCCGGGCACGACGACGTAGAGCGTCTGGATGAAGTTCATGTGGAAGAGGGCGAAGACGACGCCCTGGAGGACCACGGCCACCCAGAGCGGCATGACCCGCCGGAACTCGTTCATGACCACTCCGCGGAAGATCACTTCCTCCGCGATGGGGACGACGATGCAGGTCGCGAGGATCGTCCAGACGAGGCCGCCGTCGCCGGAGAAGTACTGGGAGAGGTCCATGTAGTAGTCGAGCTGGGACTTGAGGAAGGGCACGTAGTCGGCCAGCGCCTGCAGGCCTGCGAACAGAAGGCCGGTGAGGCCGACCAGGCCGGTGGCGATGGCGGCGACGGACAGGAGGTCGGTCGGACGCGTGCGGTCGTTCGGGTAGAAGCGGCGCTCCCTGCGGCGCAGCGCGAGGAAGAGCGGGATGAAGATCGCGAGCTGGATGGCGGAATAGATCAGGGCGATCTGGGTGGAGAGCCGGAGAATCGCGTCGGAGGCCTGCTGCATCAGGACCTGCATCAGGGAGGCGATCTCCTCGGAGGAGGAGACGCCCTGGCGCAGCATCAGGTCGAGGATCACGACGAAGGCGAAGACCATGGTGACGACCAGGGAGGTCGCGAGGTGGCCGGCCATGGCGCCGATCGGTATCAGGAAGGTCCGCCAGCCGGCGGGAACACGGTTCGGCTGGGAAGTCGGGTCCAGGCCCGGTGCGGTCGGCCAAGCGACCGGCTCGGGAGCCGGTGCCGGGGTCGGCGTCGGTTCGGGAGCCAGGGGCGGGGTCGGGTTCGGGGTCGGAGCGTCGTTGAAGTCGACGTGTCGGTAGAGATCGGCCATGTCCGTCACACCCTTTCCAGCAGCGCGTTGAACTTCTTCAGACGCTCGATGGGTCCGTAGGCGACCTTCGAGGCGCGGATCCCCTCGTTGCCCATGTCCTCTTCGCGGTTGACGAGCCGGGCGTCGGGGAAGGCGTTCTCCACCGTGAACCGGCTGATCGCGGCATAGGCGCCGCGGAAGTCCGCCGCGGCCTTTTCGAAATGGATCACGGCGGTCTCCCCGTTCCCCTTCGAACCGAGGGAGAAGGCGACGGTTCGCCCGCCCGCGCGAAGGACCCCGCCGTGGACCGGCAGGGCGTCGAAGGCATCGAAGACCCGCTTGATGGGGACGAAGTCGCTCTGGGTCTGGTCCGTGCAGTCCAGGCCGCGGGCGTGGCACCAGTCGGAGACGATGCGGAGGCATTCCTCCCGGTCCGCGGCCGTCACCTCGCGGTATTCGAAGCCGGGGTATTCGCGGACGAACCGGGCGACATGGTTGCGCTGCCCGTGCAGGGTCTTGCCGGCCAGGGAGCGGAGCGAGGCGGCATCGTAGACATAGTCGCTGAAGTCGTCCTCGTGCCACAGGGTCGTCCGGTATCCGGGCAGGTCCTGGAACAGGGGCAGCATGGGTTCGTCGATGTACATCACGCGGACCGGCTTCCCCTGTTCCGCAAACCAGGGCGACAGCCCGTCCAGGGCCGCGGAGAGGTCTTCGCGGCTCACCTGCCCGAGGGGCATGGTCATGTGGGGTTCCGTGAAGGAGCCGCCGTCGCTGATCAGGCAGAAGGCGCCCCGGAGCACGGCCTTGCGGTAGGAGAAGGCCTCGCCCCACGCGTAGCGGCTGACGAAGCACATGTCCGACAGGCGCGTGCCGGATGCGAGGTACAGGCGCTCGTATTCCGCGCGGTCCTCGCCCGACAGGAGGGGGAGCTCCTCTACGGTCACAGTCCGCCGGCCGATTCGAAGCGCGAAAGGAACACTTCGAAGACGGCTTTCCGTTCCTTCCGTCTGTGGATGGACATGTAGAGCGTCTCGGAGTTCGCACCCGTCATGGTGCGGAACAGCACGAGCTCGGAATCGTTCCGGGCTCCGTCGTCGAGCTCATATGGGACCATGGCGACGTATTCGTTGCCGAAGGCCGAAAAGGCGTCGATGAAGTGCATGTAGTACTCGACATGCGTCCACGTGTCGACGAGGACCGCGATCTCCGCGTCCCCCGTCAACCCCGGATTCTTCTCCCTGACGCGCTTCAGGTCATGCTTTTGAGTCAGCGTCCCCGTCTTCATCGTCGTCTTCCTCGTCATCCTCCTCGTCCTCCGCCTCGTCGCAGAGACGGTCGTACTCGGCGTACACCTTCTCGGACTCTTCGGGTTCGAGGCTGACAAGACCTTCGGTGCCGTCTTCCATCGCGACCACCTTGGTGATCACGAGCTCGGGCTCCTCGGCGTCCTCGGTCACGAGGACATAATAGACCTCGCCTTCGTAATCGAACATGTCCTCGACCTGGAAGGTGTATTCCTTGCCGGTCTCGGTATCGGTCATGACGATGGTGGCGTGCTCGTGGCCGTGGCCGTGGTCATGGCCCTCGTGGCCATGGTCGTGGCCGCAGTCGCAGCCTTCATCGGAGCAACCGCAGCTCTCGTCGGAGCATTTGCAGGCGTCGTCGGAGCAGTTGCAGGCATCATCGGAGCAGCCGCAGCTCTCGTCGGAGCATTTGCAGGCGTCGTCCTTCTTCTTGTCCTTGTCGTCGTACAGGTTCGAATCCATAGGGTCATCCTCCTTGGCGGGCTTTCCTAGCCACCGGCTGATTATACCATCCTCGCCCGCGGGATGGCAGGGTTCATTTTCGACGTCGTTCCAGATAATCCTGGAGCAGGATGGCGGCGGCCATCCGGTCGACGGCGCCGCCCTTGCGGTCGCGGCTGGCGCCGGTCTCGCGCAGGATCCGGCTGGCGAGCACGGACGTGTAGCGTTCGTCCTGGAGCACCACGGGAATCCCGAGGCGCTGCGAGAGCGCTTCCGCGAGACTGCGCGACTTCTCCTCGGCGGGACCCGGGCGGCCGTCGGTGCGGCGCGGCAGGCCGACGACGATCTCGGCGACGCCCTGCTCGGCGACGATGGCGCAGATGCGCTCCTCCGCCTTGTTCCGGTCCACGCCGTTCCAGCGGATGGTCTCGATGCCGTTGGCGATCATGGCGAGGGGGTCGCTGACCGCGATGCCGATCCGCGCGTCGCCGGGGTCGATGCCCATGATCCGGGTCCGTTCCGCCATTTCCTACACCACCTTGATCGCGAAGTCGCGGCAGGCCGCCGCGCAGTAGCCGCACAGGACGCAGCGGGAGCGGTCGACCGCGGCGCGGCCGTCCTCGCCGAGAGAGAGGGCGCCGCGCGTGCAGCGCGGGACGCAGGCGCCGCAGCCCGTGCACCAGTCGTGGATGAAGAGACGCTTCTGGCGGCCCCTGGCTTCGCGGGCAACGGAGTCGGGCACCGGTCGGCCCTCGAAGAGCGCGCAGTCCATGTCGATCTCGGCGCGGGTCTGCATGCCGACGGCGATGGCGTCGACGAAGGGAAGCCCCAGGGCGAAGGATGCCTCCGCGTCAGGGTCCTGCAGGAGATTGCCCCCACCGAACATCTTCATG
>CAXNDY010000115.1:0-4842 GCA_964201095.1 Saccharofermentanales bacterium | reverse complement strand
GACCGTGCCGACGCAGGCGAAGGCGAAACGGTAGCCGTTCAGGTTGCTGCGCTCCTGATAGTCCTTGGTGAGCTCGGGCGTGAGCGAGCCGTAGGGGACGTTGAGCGCGGTGAAGGCGGTGTTGAGGAGCAGCAGGGCGATGGCGGCCCAGACCGTGCCGAGGATCTGGTTTTCATGGAAGTCGGGGTTGGAGAAGAAGAACGCCATGGTGAGGACCATGGGCACGGCGCCGAAGAGGAAGTACGGGCGGCGGCGGCCCCATCGGGAGCGCGTGCGGTCCGTGAGATAGCCCATGAGCGGGTCGTTGATCGCGTCCCAGATCTTGCCGACGAGGATCGCGAGGCCGGCGAGCGCCGCGGTGAGGCCGACGTTGTCGGTGAGGTAGTACAGGGTGTAGGAGCCCATGACGGTGAAGAAGAGGTTGCCGCCGAGGTCCCCGATGCCGAAACCGATCTTGGTCTTGCGGGAGAGGCGGGCGGTCGGGGCCGGAATCTCCGGTACGGTCGGGTCATTCCTGTCTTCCATGCAAGTACTCCTTTATCCCTTCGTTGAAACGGATCTCCAGTTCGGTCGTGGCTTCGCGCGAGGCTTTCTTCGCATCCTTCTGGTAGTCGGCGAGGCGGGCGGAGATATCGATCGGGCGGCCGGGAATCAGCGTGGCGTCCTTGGGGATCTCGTTGGGGCGGTTGGAGTAGTTCCCACCCATGAGGCGGGCGACCAGGTCCTGCAGGTTGACGACGGTCTCGACGATGCGGTCGAAGGAGGGTGCGGAACCTTCGGCGCCCTTCAGGTACGCCGCGTCGAGGTAGAAGGTCAGGTCGACGAATTCCATGTGGCGCATGGCGTACCAGGCTTCGCCGGTGCGGCGGTGGGCCAGGGCGGTCTCGAGTGGCGTCAGGCTCTCGAGCGACGTCTCGGGGTAGATGCGGTCCCAGCCTTCCTGGCGGATGCGGTAGACGCGCTGGATCCGGTCCTCGCCGTGGTGCGGGAGTCCAAGCGCTTCTTCGGCGGCCTTGAGCGCGACTTCCTGCAGGGCCTCCCAGCGGCGCTGGCGGTCGGCGCCTTCATCGATGGTGGGATCGACCGTGGCGGGTTTCGGGTTGAAACCGTAGGACTTCGCGTAGAAGTCCTCGGCGATCTCGAGCACGCGGGTCTCTATGGCTTCGATGCGGGCCTGCATGCTGGGCAGCGAGGAGGGAGAGCGGCGGAGGCGGGCCGGCACCGGGGAGGAGGCCCGACCGCAGAGGGCGTCGAGGCGGTCGAGGGCGGCGAAGACCTTGCGCTGGGCCCCGGGGTGGTAGCGGTAATGGACGGAAAGGGGGAGGACGACGGTCCTTTCCGGGCGGTGGGCGCGGTCGAGGTCGCGGGCGCACCAGAAGGCCATCCGCACGGTGCCCTGCTCGATGCGGGGCAGGATCTCGCTGCGGTAGGAGACCTGGCCTTCGGGGGCGAGGCCGAGGGGGCAGGGGTCATCGGTCAGGATGCCGCGGATGTTCTTCAGACTGACGGGATCGAACTTGACATGGTAGATGGGCACGGCGCCGACGCGCGGGAGGACGAACCGGATGAAGGCGTCGCCCCACAGCGGAACGGCGTAGTCGTGGAGGACGCGGAGGTGGGGGCGGCGCGGGAGGGGTTCGCCGTGGGTGGACGTCCAGGCCCGGACCATGTTGTCGAAGACGTGGAAGAGGAGCTGGGACTCGTCGCCGTACGCGTGGCGGAAAGCCACGATCAGCCGCGTGCGGCCCTCCTGGAAGTCGCGGAGGACGTCGACGAGTTCCTCCATGTGGAGGACCTCGATCCTGCGGAACTGGAGCACGACGCGGAGGTAGGCGGGCATGAGGAATCGGCCGAGGGCGACGAGCGGCTCGATGATCCGCGAAGGTGGCAGGACGTGACGCACACGGGCGCGGACGATGGGTTCGGCGACGAGGTCGGCTTTCGGTCTGGCCATGATGAGGCCCTCCTGATGAAAAGGGCGCAACGAAGCGGAACGGGCGTGTTCGACTACGCCCATCTTGTCACCGGGAGTGGGGGGTGTCAAGGAGAACGGCGCAAGCGTCCTGTGTCCGCCGCGGAGAGGGGTCAGCGGTCTTCGCCGGCGGCGCGCAGGGCCGCGTCGAAGCGCTGGCGGAGGGCTTCCGTGGCGGCCTGGCAGGCGGCTGCGGACACCTTGGCTCCGGGGACGTTGTAGTCGTTCAGGTCGATCAGGGGTGCCGGGATGATCACGGCGTTCTTGCGGATCACGTTGAGCCGGTTCGTGAAGTCACCGCCCATGAGGCGGGAGATCAGGTCGGCGAGGCTGATGACGGCCTCGACCTGGCGGTCGAAGACCGGGCCTTCCCCGTTCGGACCGCGCTGGTAGTCGGGGTCGAGGTAGTACACGAGGTCGACGAACTCGATGTGGCGCATCGCGTACCAGGCCTCGCCGGTGCGGCGGCCGAGCAGGGCGGTCTCGAGCCGGGAATGGCCCTCGGTGGCGTCCGCAGGGTAGATCCGGTCCCAGCATTCCTGACGGATGCGGTAGACGCGCTCGATGGGGTCGTTCGGGTCGGTGCCGTTGCGGTCCAGGGAATCGGGCACGTCGAAGGGGGTGAGGCCGAGGGCGTTCTCGGCGGTGAGCAGGGCGACCTCCTGCAGGACGTCCCAGCGGCGGCGGCGCGCGGCTGCGGCCTCGACGGTGGAGACGGTCGCGGGCGCGTCGGGCGAGCCGGCGGCGGGGGCGGGAGCGGGGGCGTAGCCGAAGGAGCCGGCGTAGAACGCTTCGGCGACCTCGAGGACGCGGTTCTCGAGGTTGTCGATGCGCCGCTGGAGACCCGCGAGGGTGGAGGGCTCCGTGCGGAATCGCGCGAGGACGGGGGAGCCCGCGAAGCCGCAGGTCGCGTCGAGCTGGTCGAGGATCTGCCAGAGCTTCTTCTGGTCGCGGGGGTCGAAGCGGTAGTGGACGGAGAGTGGCAGGATCTTGACATGCTCGGTGCGCTCGGCCTTCTCGAGGTCCTTGACGCACCAGAAACCCATGCGCACCGTGCCCTGCTCGATGCGCGGCAGGGTCTCGCTGCGGTAGGAGACCTGCCCTTCGGGGGCGAGAGCCAGTGGGTAGCGGTCGTCGAGGAGGATGGACCGGATCACCTTGAGCCGGACCGCGTCGAACTTGACGCGGTAGACGGGCACGGCGCCGATGCGGGGCAGGACCTGTCGAAGGAAGAGGTCGCCCCAGAGAGGTCGGGCATAGTCGTGCATGATGCGGATGTGGGTCCCGTGGCGCAAGCGGCGGTGGAGCCCGCGGGCGGCGCGGGGGAGGAGGTTGTTGAAGACGTGGAGGAGCAGCTGCGCTTCGTCGCCGTAGGGGTGGCGGAAGGCCACGATGAGTCGGGTATGGCCATGTCGGAAATCCCGGTAGGCGTCGACGACGGCCTCGGGGGTGCGCAGCTCGATCCGGCGGAAATGGAGGCGGGCGCGGAGATAGCCCGGAATCGTGAGACGCGTGACGGCGAGAAGCGCGCCGGAAGTCTTCTCCTTCGGGTCTCTGCGGCGTTTGTGGGCCCGGGAGACCGGGTCCTTGACGAGTACGGTGCTCTTCCCCATGACGCCCTCCCATGCAAGGTGCCACTGTGGTGGTAGCGGTCGCGGTGGCGGTGATGGTCGGTGTGGCGCGATTCGACTGTATTCATCTTGTACTGCCGTCGGTGGGGTGTCAAGGAACAGAGGGTACGGGGACCGCGGTCCGTGGAAGCCATGATATCGAAAGATGTCCTTACACTCTGGTCTGCGACGAGTATACTTTCAATATATCCCTACGGAGGTGATGGAGCCATGAAATTCGAGCCTGTGAACCCGAGACTGCCGCGTTTCCTGCATGGAGGCGACTACAACCCCGACCAGTGGAAGGACGTCCCGGGCATCTGGGACGAGGACTTCCGCCTGATGAAGCTCGCGAACTGCAATGCGATGTCGATCGGCATATTCTCCTGGACCGCGCTCGAGCCGGAGGAAGGCCGCTTCGACTTCTCCTGGCTGGACGAGATCATGGACCGGCTGACCGCCCAGGGCGCCTTCGCGGTGCTGGCGACTCCCAGTGGAGCGCGTCCGGCCTGGTTGTCGCAGAAATATCCGGAAGTGCTCCGCGTCGACGGCGAGCGCCGGCGTCAGCTGCACGGGACGCGACACAACCACTGCTACACTTCTCCCGCCTACCGGGAGAGGGCCCGGGCGGTCAATCGGAAGCTGGCGGAGCGGTACAAGGACCACCCGGCGCTGCTCCTCTGGCACGTTTCGAACGAATACGGCGGCGAGTGCCATTGCCCGCTGTGCCAGGACGCCTTCCGCGCCTGGCTGAAGGTGCGCTACCACGGGAACCTGGACGCACTGAACCAGGCCTGGTGGACCTCCTTCTGGAGCCACACCTACACCGACTGGTCCCAGATCGAGTCGCCGTCCGAGATCGGGGAGAAGTTCGTGCACGCCCAGAACCTCGACTGGATGCGCTTCGTGACCCACCAGACCATCGACTTCTTCAAGGCCGAGTCCGCTCCCCTGCGCGAGCTGACGCCGAACATCCCGGTCACGGTCAACCTGATGGGGACCTATCCCGGCTTCGACCCGTGGAAATTCGCCGGCGAGCTGGACGTGGTCTCCTGGGACAACTACCCGACCTGGCATGGTGAACGGAGCGACGCCGAGCTCGCGTCCGACATCGCCTTCGTGCACGACATCAACCGCTCCCTGAAGGGTGGAAAGCCGTTCCTGCTCATGGAGAGCACGCCGAGCATGACCAACTGGCAGCCGGTGTCGAAATTGAAACGTCCGGGCATGCATCTGCTTTCCTCGCTCCAGGCGGTCGCG
>CAXNDY010000114.1:0-4851 GCA_964201095.1 Saccharofermentanales bacterium | reverse complement strand
ACACGTTGTCGCAGAGCTGGTCCGCCTCGTCGAGATAGTGCGTCGTGAGGAAGATGGTGATGCCCTTGCGGCGCAGGTCCCGGATCACGTCCCAGAAGCGGGAGCGCGACGCCGGGTCGAGACCGGTGGTGGGTTCGTCGAGGAACAGCAGCTTCGGGTCGTGCATGACGCCCATCCCGAGGTCGACGTGCCGACGCTGCCCGCCGGAGTAGGTCATCACGTTGCGCCGCGCGTAGTCGCCCATGTCGAACTGGTCCACGATGCGGTCGGCGGCAGTCTTCGCCGCGCCCGCGGTCAGCCCGTAGAGCCGTCCCTGCAGCACCAGGTTCTCGTAGCCCGACGCGTACTCGTAGGTGCCGCCCTTCTGGCTCACGTAGCCGATGTCCTGCCGGATCCGCTTCGCCGCCTTGAACAGGTCGTGCCCCACGACGGTCGCGCTGCCCCGGGTCGGGACCATCAGCGTCGTCAGCATGCGCATGGTCGTCGTCTTCCCGGCGCCGTTCGGCCCCAGGAATCCGAAGATCTCGCCCTCGCGCACGACCAGGTCCACGTCGCGCACCGCCTCGACGACCGAGCCCCGGCTGTGAAAGGTTTTGCATAGTTTTGAGGTTTCAATCATTTCCATGCGCGGATTATACACCACCGCGGCGCTTGTCCGCGCCCCTACGCACCGCTATCCGCCCTTCGCGTCCACCGCCACGGCCAGCACCGCCATGCCTTCCTTGCCGGGCAGCGGGATCGAGACCTTCCCTCTCGCATGCTCGAGCACGACCGTGCGGGTCATCTCCCAGGTGTCCAGGACCTCGACGCGGTAGGTCCGTCCGGCCGGCAGGTCCATCTCATGATACGCCTTGCACTCCAGGTCGAAGTACTGGAGGAACGCCTCGTCGCCGCAGTGGCCCATGAATTCCGCCTCGCACGAAAGGAACGCGACCAGGTCGGACGGCTCCAGCGCCAGCAGCCCGCGCGCGAAGCCTGCGAACATCGGCGGGAGCTTCAACGTCTCGATCGTCTTCTCGACGCCGAGCCTCCGCGCCGTTTCCGCCGTCTTCAGCATCTTGTCCGTCCGGCTTTCGGCGGGTTCGACCGGGCCCGGCAGCCCGTAGGCGATTTCCTTGAGGAACGCGATGCGCGCCGGGCTCCCGCCGACGAGACTCCCGCCTCGGGCCCACCACACGATGCCCTCCTCGCCGGCGTAGAAGGCCTCGCCGTGCGTGCAGTACCCGCCGCGCGAGACCACGCGCCAGAAGCGGGCGGTCATCTCCCGTCCCGAGAGATTGCCCCAGCCTTCGGGCACCGATCCCTCGTAGCAGCACTCGTCGACGACGACGGGTTTGGCGAACTCCTCGCGCCAGCGGGCGACGCGGGTCAACATCTTCGACTGGTAGGAGACGTGCGTCACGGCGGGTCGCGCGAAGTCCCAGTTCTGGAAGCAGTTGTGGTTGCTGAGCAGGTGACGGTACGGGTCGTTCGCCGCGACGAATGCCTCTATACCGTACCAGTCCTCGAGGGACTTGGATGCGACGAGGTCGTACTCGTTGGCGAGGCTCCACCAAAGGCCGGGCATTGCGGCGAATCGGCGGAGGAGATGGTCCAGGTAGATCAGGTCGTTGCCGTGGCCCAGGTCCGCGAAGCCCCAGCGGTCGTAGGGGTGGAACAGGATCAGGTCGACCTGGATGCGCAGGTCGGCGAGCTGCCCGAGAATGCGTTCGAAGCGGTCCCAGAAGGCGAGACACGGGCGGGTCGCGTCCCACTTCCCGTCGGCCGTCTTCTCGAAGGCGTAGAACGGCGGCTCGTTGTGGTTGTAGTGGTAGTGCTTGGGGAACACGCACATCCGCACCTTGTTGAAGGGCGAAGCAGCGAGCGAAGCCAGCGTCCGCGCGGTCAGCTCCTCGTCCTGGTGCGCGAGGGCGTACACGGTGGTGCCGAAGGGCAGGTACTTCGCGCCGTCCTCGAAGCGGAAGTGCAGGCCATCCACGACGACGAGCCCGTGCCGACCCTCTTCATGCGGCTCGACCGTGAATGCGCCCTCGCCGGACACGACGCCGGACACGACGTAGCGCCACTCGCCGACTGTACGCGGCAGGAACCGCACCTTGTAGGTCGCGTTGCCGGCCTCCGCCCCTCCGGCGTCCGCTCCGGCATAGAAGCCCTTCACGTCGACCCGGGTCTCCCCGCTCGTGAACGTCGCGCGCACGTCCACCTGCGCCCAACCGGCATCCGGCGCGGGGGCCGGTCCCTGGAACGCGAACTCGCAGGTCTCGAACTGTTTCATGTCATTGCCCTCCTGTCGTCGCCCTGGCCTCAGCCGTGGCGGTGCACGTCCCAGCCCAGGTAGTTGCCCAGCGCCTCCTCGAGCACGTCGGCCACGCGCGACCGGTTCATCGCCACGTGGTGCTCGAAGCCGTTGCGCGTGATGAACCGCATCAGCCCCTGCAGGTCGGGCACCTGGCACACGGACACGCCGCCCTTGGTCTCGACCGGGTCGTCGAGGAAGTCGCCCTCGCCGACATAGAGCCTGATCCTCCCCTCGCGGTCGTCCGTCGTGATCTTGCAGTAGGTCATCGGCCCACCCACGATGCGTGCTTTGCATGCGCCGAAGCAGTTGGCCGCTCCGAGCGTCGTGCCGAGCACGTCGAGCTCGCCGATCTCGAACTCGCGCCCGAAGAAGCTGGCCGGGAAGTTCGAGCAGTGCAGGTTCACGCATTTGTCGCGCTCATCGGCGTAGTTGTTGTTCCAGTCGAAGTAGGCCGAAGGCGTGCCCGACGCGAGCATCAGGGCATACATCGACAGCGCTCCTGTGACGTCCATCTCGCAGGCGCTCGGCAGGCCCTTCTCGCCCATCATGCTCATGGACAGGCACGTGGCGATCCCGTAGTTCTTCTGGATCGAGTCCCAGCACTGGATGGCGCTGGCCTGGCAGTCGTGGTCCGCGACGTACTTCTCGAGCACGAGCGACAGCTTGGCCTGCTGCACGACGCGGCTCTCCGGGATGTGCGGCGGGATGCGACCGTAACGGCGGATCTCCTCGACCCGCGCGAGCACGGCCGCGTCGGTCGGCATCGCCTCCGCGGCGAAGAGGATCTCGGACAGGTCGACGACGGAAGTCGTGATGCCGTACCGCTGCAGCAGCTTCTCGGAGAAGCGCACGGTGTGGAACGCGTCGGGACGCGCGCCGATGGCGGCGATGCGGGCGGACCGGACGCCCCGGACCACGCGGCAGACCGCGGCGAAGAAGTCGACCTCGCGCTCCGCCTCGGGGCCGTCGAGCGAGCAGGTGTGCTGGCGGGTCACGGTGTACATGATCCCGCGCTGGTAGAGGTTGTTGCACAGCGAGATCTTGCCGCAGAACGCGTCGCGGCGGTTGTCGAGCTGCATGCGGTCGAGGTCGTCGTCGCACGCGAGGGCGAGCACCGGCACGTCGAGGCGCGCCAGGTCGATCGCGGTCGCCACCCCGACCTCGTCGCCGAAGTTGGGCAGCACGACGAGGATGCCGTCGATCTCCGTCTGGTGCGCGCGGAACAGAGCGGCGCAGGCCTTCGCGTCCGCGTACGACTCCACCGCGCCGAGCGGCGTGTCGCGCTCGGACAGGATCACGGCTCCCAGCCCCTTCCGCGCGAGCAAAGCGAGGATGCGTCCGCGCTCCTCGGCGACGAGGTGGTCGGGAAAGAAGCTGCGGTTGGTGACGATGACGCCGAACGTGGTCTGCTTCATGGGTGCTCCTCCTGTTTCCTGCGCCGTGCGTCCCCGACGACGAGGTCGACGGCGGCCTGCCAGCCGGCGAGTTTCCTTTTCCGAAGTTCATGGGTCATCCCGGGGACGTAGGCGGTCCGGTGGATGCGATCGAACACGGTTCCCTCGTACAGCCCCGCCGCGATGCCGGCCGCGTACGCGGCACCCAGACCCGACAGCTCCTCGGTGTCCGGTACCTGCACCGGCAGGCCGAGCAGGTCGCTCTGGAACTGCATCAGGTATGCGTCCCGGGTCGGTCCCCCGTCTACGCGCAGCTCCGTCAGCGCAACGGCACCCTCCTCGTCCATCCGCCGCACGACGTCGGCGATCTGGTAGGCGATGCAGTCCTCCGCGGCGCGCACGATCTCGGCACGCCCCGTGCGGCGGCCCATCCCGCACAGCACGGCGCGGGCGGAACTCTCCCAGTAGGGAGCGCCGAGCCCCGTGAAGGCCGGCACGAGGTACGTCCCGTCCTCCGGATCGGCCATCGCGGCGACCGCCGCTGCCTCGCGCGACGAGGCCAGCAGCTTCAGGTCGTCGACGACCCATCGCATGACGGCGCCGGTGTAGTTGAGGTTGCCTTCGAGCACGTACTCGGCGACCCCGTCGAGGCTCCAGGCGAGCGACGTCGCGAGACCGGAAGGTCCAGGCGCAGGGGTCCGCCCGATGTTCATCATGACCGAGGAGCCCGTGCCGTAGGTCGCCTTGGCCATCCCCGGCGCATGGCACCCCTGCCCGTACAGAGCGCCGTGGGAATCGCCGAACACCGCATGGATCGGCACACGCGCAGGCAGAAGTCCTCCGAGGTCGGTATCGCCGAAGCGAGCATTCGAGTCTCGGATCTCCGGCAGCCAGTCCGGCGACAGTCCGAACGCGCCACAGGTCGCGGGGTCCCAGCGGAGAGTCCTCAGGTCCATCAGCTGCGTGCGCGAAGCGTTGGACGCATCGGTCGCGAAGACCGCGCCACCGGTCAGGTGGTACACGAGCCAGCTATCCATCGTCCCGCAGCGCAGGGTTCCGCGTGACGCGGCTTCCCGGGCGGCGGGCACGTTCTCGAGGATCCAGGCGAGCTTCGAAGCCGTGAAATAGGGCGACAGCGGGAGGCCGGTCGTCGCGCGG
>CAXNDY010000113.1:0-4887 GCA_964201095.1 Saccharofermentanales bacterium | reverse complement strand
TTTTCGGGTTCTTTGGCAAGTTGAACGGCGGCATGGCCGAATACATCCTCCTGCCGAAGAAGGCCGTCGTCCACAAGGTGCCGAGTCACCAAGTGCATTTCGGACCTTTATGGTCCTGTCTGCAAGATCATAGGATTGTGAGTAGGATTTTGGCCTAATGGCTGCCGGAAAACGATACGACCACCATGGCGGGCTGCGTGAAATCGGCGATTCAAGCGATCCTGAAGAACAATGGAGGGTAGCACCATGGCCAACGCGACCGCAATCCCTTGGAATTCTCGCTTCCAGCACCTCCACGACCGTATGGCCCATCGTCTGCAGCAGCGGACGCTGATCGGCGCGGCGACGGTCGTCGCACAGGGCGACCGCGTGCTCTGGCAGGAGCGGCAGGGCTGGGCCGATTTCGAGAAGCGGATTCCCCTGGGGCCCGGGGCGGTCTTCCGGCTGGCCTCCATGACCAAGCCCATCACGGCGGTCGCCGCCATGATGCAGGTGGAGAGGGGCGCCTTCCGTCTGGAGGATCCCGTGAGCCGCTATCTCCCCGGCTTCCGGAAGATGCGGGTCGGGGAGCTCGACGCGCAGGGGCGCGTGGCGAGAACCTGGCCCGCGGAGAACCCCATCCTCGTCGCCGACCTGCTGACGCACACCAGCGGCCTCGGGCAGGGTCCCGTCGGAGAGGTGGGGTTCCGCAGCCTCGGCCTGAAAGAGGGCGACACGCTCGCCTCGGTCGTTCCGCGGATCGGGGATCTGCCGCTCGATTTCGAGCCCCATTCCCGGACCAGCTACAGTGCGCTGTTCGCGTTCGACACGCTGGCCCACCTCGTCGAACTGACCTCCGGATTCGAATTCGGGGTGTATCTCGACCGGAACCTTTTCCAGCCTCTTGGCATCCGGGACACCACCTTCATGCCCGGCGAAGAGCAGCGAGCGCGCCTTGTGGGCATGTACGCAATCACGCAGCAGGGATTCGAGCCCGTCGACATGCAGGGGATCTTCCCGGGACTGCCGGTCAGCTATCATTCGGGTGGCGCATCCCTCGTGGGGACGGTCGAGGATTACCTTCGTTTCACCCGCATGCTGCTTGGCGAAGGAATCCTGGACGGAGTCCGGGTCCTTTCGGAAGGAAGCGTTCGGCGATTGAGAACGTCGCAGCTGCCCGAAAGCATGGAGGGACTCGAAGACGGCGTCGGCTGGGGGCTTTCGATGCGCGTCATCACGAAGGCCGGCGGCTGCGGACGACCGCTCGAGCCTGAGTGCTTCGGCTGGAGCGGGGCGTTCGGCACGCATTTCTGGATCGACCCGAAGAGGAATCTGGTCGCCATCTATGCGACGAACCTCACCACGGCTGGAGGGGCCGGAGCCGTAACGGCTCGCGAATTTGAGGAGGATGTGATGCGCGGGATCGCGCACGCCTAGAGCGCCTGGCACCGGACCAGGGTGACAGAGTTTTTGAACAAAACCGTTCGGAGGGGTCACGACGACATGGAGAAGCACAAGGCCTTGATCATCTGGGGTGGCTGGGACGGACACGAACCGAAGCAGATTTCGGAAGTCTTCGCGAAAATGCTGGAAGGAGAAGGGTTCGAGGTCGAAGTCTCTACCTCGCTCGACACGCTCCTGGACGCGGGCAAGCTCTCCGCTCTCTCGCTTCTGGTCCCGATCGTGTCCATGGCGAAGATCACGGACGAGCAATGCGCCGCGGTGTTGCAGACGGTCGAGGCGGGGTGCGGGGTCGCGGTGCTGACGAATGGAGGAAAAATGTTTCGAAAAACAGTTCTCTATACGAATCAGAACCACCATGATTATCATACGTACCGGATTCCCTCCTTATTTGTCACAAGAGAGGGAACGATCCTCGCGATATGCGAAGGGAGAAAACACTCGCATAGGGACTCCGGCGAGATCCACATGCTGCTTCGAAGGTCAACGGACGATGGCAAGACCTTTTCACCGCAGGAAGTCATCTGGATGGATGGGGAAAATACGTGTGGGAACCCATGCATGGTGCAAGACGCGGAAACAGGCAGGATCAACCTGCTATGCTGCATGAATAATGATAAGGTATTTCTGCTCTTTTCAAATGATGAAGGCAAAACCTGGACTGAACCGAAAGAGATTACAAAGGACGTGAAAAAGGACGGCTGGACCTGGTACGCAACGGGTCCTGGCATCGGCATCCAGCTGCATACTACTGGCAGGCTGATCGTTCCTTGCGACCACATTCTGATCAATGAGCTCACAGGAGAGAAGGACTGCCATTCTCATGTAATCTATTCTGATGACGGCGGGCTTTCCTGGAGGCTTGGAGGAAGTGCCGACAAAGGGACGGATGAATGTCAGACAGTTGAACTGAGTGATGGAAGCATAATGCTCAATATGCGTTCGCAAGATGGTACTCGAGGAAAGCATTTCACGCGCCAAACAGCAGTTAGTTCTGATGGCGGATTGACATGGCATGGTCAGAAATTCGATGAAACCCTGATTGAACCGATGTGCCAGGCATCCATCTTCAGGGCAGATGCAGATGCTGAATCATTCTATCTATTTACCAATCCGGCAAATAAGGATGACAGATACAATGCGACTGTACGACTCAGCTATGATGACTGCAAGACGTGGGCATATGATCGATGCTTTTTCCCCGAAAGAAGTGCATACACAAGCCTCGGCATGAATCGAAAGGGAGAGATTCTATGCCTTCTGGAGTGTGGGACCATTACGAGCATAGACCAAATGGTATTATTCACGTTTTCAGTGGACTGGATAAAGAGAGAAGATCAATGATTGAGGACATCGACTTGGTTGGGTGCCCCCCGCCCCCATGTCGATGTCGTGCCGATCAGATGGAGCAACCTCGCTCGCGCCGCACAGAACATCGCGATCGCCGAAATGCCGAAGTTCGACGTGAAGCTGCTTCATTGGAAATTCTATTGGCGCCCTTCGGCCTTAGGAGAAGTGGAGCGAAAAGCCATGAAATTCGGTTGATGTGATTGTTTCGAATCTTACCTCGGGACGCCACTCATAGTGGCATTCCATCGATACGACAGGGAGGCACGAGGTCTCGTCATCGACCACACGTCGATTCACCGCCGGGTGATCCGGTATTCCCCCGAAATCGGCAAGAGGGTACGGACTCGTTTAACCACGAACGACTCCTGGCAGTTGGATGAGACCTATCTGAAAGTCAATGGCGAACAGGTCTATCTCTATCGTGTCGTCGACTCCGAAGGCGAAGCCGTCGAGTTCCTGCTCGGTTGGACCCGCGACAAACGAGCTGCGAAGGGCCGTTTGCGGAAAGTGTTGGCGTCGAGGTATAACCAGATGCCGCGCGTGCGGAATCGGCAATGTAAAGTGCAGGATTGGGGAAGGGAAGTAGTCGTTCCAAGGGAGCCCGATAAAATCGATCATGATCGAAAAAAACGCGTTTTTGGAAAGTTCGTCGACCATGGTCGATTATTGTGTGCGCTTCCGCCCTGGGGTATGCTCGAGGAAAGAGCCCGTGTCCCTCCGATCCAATGGGAGGCGCCCATGCCGCGCAAAGTCATCCTCTCCCTCGCCATCAGCCTCGACGGCTTCCTCGCGGACCCCGACGGCGGCTACGCCTGGATCCGGGGCGACGGAAGCCACGCGCTCGACAACGGCGCGAAGTGGGACTACCCGACGTTCCTTGCCGGCATAGACCTCGTGGTCATGGGCCGCCACTGCTACGACCAGGGCATGCACGCCGATTTCAAGGACCAGCAGGTCCTCGTCGCGACGTCCCGGCCGCTCGCCGACGCCGGCAACGTCCGCTTCGTCGCAGACCCAGTCGCGGCGGTGCGCGAGGCGATGTGCCAGCCCGGCAAGGACATCTTCCTGTTCGGTGGAGGGATCCTCATCGAGTCGTTCCTGGCCGCCGACCTCGTCGACGAGGTCATCCTCGGCATCATACCGGTGATGCTTGGAGGCGGGCGCCCTGCGTTCCTCGGCAAGCACGCGCCGATTCCCCTGAAGCTCTACGCGTTCTCCATGGAAGAAGGCATCGCGCTCCTGCGATATTCGAGGAGAGCGCAGGAGGGCACGCCATGAAGAAGCATCCCGCATTCCGCTGGATCGCCCTCGGGCTCGTCGTCGCCACCGCCGCCGGCGTGCTGTACTGCAACCTCGCGACCTGGTTCTACAATCCGGACGTCTTCGCGCGCCGCGCCTGGACGTCGGCCACGACGGAGCAAGGGGGGGAATCCGGCACGATGCGCGAACAACTGCTCGCGGCTGGCTGGGAGGCCGCAGAAGTCGAGATGGTCCAGGGGCACAGCACGGGTATGACCCTCGACCCCTGGCAGGAACTCAACCTGAACCTGCTCATGCTGAACGGCGGACGATCCGTCCACGTCATGCTCCACACCGATCTCGACGGACTCCTCGGACCGATCGGCATCTACTTCAACCCGTTCACGGGCGTGATCGTCGGGTATGACCTGCTGGCTTGACCGCCGGCTACAAGTCGTTCATGCTGCGCCCGCGAGCCCCTATGGAGTCAATCTCCCTGCACCGTATGCCCCGCTTCGCGCAGTGCGCGGACCGCGGAGGCGAAATCCGTTTCGTGCACAGCCAGGTAGTCCGTGTCGAAGGTCGAGACCGCGAACAGGCTGATGCCGGCGCGCGCGAGGGTCGAGCTCAAGTCCGCGAGGATTCCGACCAGCGCGAAGTCCAGCGGTCCTTCTACCTCGAGGACGCGCCAGTCGCGGTCGCACCGGACGGTGTCCGGGATGGCCCGCTGCACGCACACGATAGACAGCTCGGCGGTCGAGCGGGAAATCGAGCTGAACTCGCCGCGCGACGCCCACGCCGGCACGGGTTCGGTCGGGTCCAGGCGGCAGATGCCGTAGAGTCCTTCGAGCGGACGGA
>CAXNDY010000112.1:0-4925 GCA_964201095.1 Saccharofermentanales bacterium | reverse complement strand
ATAGGCTTCCGGGTAGTTGCGGCGGATCCATTGGAACAGGTCCGTCTTCTTGCGTTCCCTGTCGTCACGGGAACTCAGGGAGAGGGACGCCAGCGTCGCGGAGATATGGACCGACATCGAGTCTTCGAGATAGGCGGCGAGTCTTTTCGGCAACCCCTTCGGGAAGAGGGCGAAGGCGGCCACCATGTAGCGTATCAGCCGGAGTCCTTCTTCGGTGTTGTCGAGAACCTCGTGAAGGGAATCCGAAGGGGCGTCGCGGTCGATGCGGTGGATGTTGAGCGGTACCGGGAGGTGGTAGAGGCGCCGGGCCCACGCAAGGGGAAGGAGCGCGTAGAGGCTTCCGACATGGAAGATCCTGGCCGGTAGATGGAGATGGCATTCGGAGAGGAGGTCCCGGCGGAAGACGATCGATGGCTTCTGGATCGAGGTGGGCAGAGGGTCCCGCAGGGCCTCGGTCCATCCAAACGTGCGGCCGGCAGGGAGAATCCTGCGAAAAGACCTCGTGAAGACCTGTCGACGGGAGTCGTCCCGGACGATCCGGTCGAGGATCAGGGCGTCCAGGGTCACGCCGCGGTCGTCGAGCCAGCGCAGAAGGGCGACGACCTTGCGAAGAGAAGACGGAACGACCTCGTCGTAGCTTTCCAGAACATAGAAGTAGATTCCGGAGGCAGCCTCCGCAGCACATTCGATCGACGAACCATGAACGGGATCGGGCTTCGACACGACCCGTAGTCCTTCGAGCCGCAAGGCGCGCTCCCTGGCGATGGCGGAGTCGTCCGCAGCGGAGCCGTCGTCGATGACCAGGATCTCGAGGTCGCATCCTTGGAATGTAGCGTTCGGATGCTCGAGGGAATCGAGGCAGCGGGCGATGTGGCCCTGCTGGATGCTCAACGGAACGGCGATGGTCAGGATGGGGCAGGACCTGTCAGGCTGCATGCAGGCACCTCCAAGTCAGATGATTATATCATAGGGAAACGGAAGGACGGAGGTCCCGAAGGTCCTCCGTCCAATCATCCGGCAAGGGATGGAAAGCAGTCAGGAGAAGGTTCGCAGGTCAATAGGCCGCAGGAATCCCCTGACCGCGGACGTATTCGGTCGATTCGGATCCGTTTTCGTCGACGAGGGCGGTGTTGCGCGGAACGGCGACGAAGATCACAGGGGAGACCTTGTGGACCGAGCCTTCGAGAGCGAAGGTCGCGCCCGTGATGAAATCGATGACGCGCTGTGCGACCTTCTGGTCGATGTGCTCGAAATTGCAGATCACGGTGCGTCCGGCGCGAAGGTGGTTGCAGGCCTCCTGCGCGGTGTCGATGGCACCGGGCTGCATGATGATGACCTGCGGTCCGGTCGGGATGCGCATGTCGACGACCTTGCCCGGACGACGGAAGAGACCTCCGCGGTCCCGGGAAGGTTCGGTCGGGATGGAGATCTCCGGAGCGGATTCCACGGATTCTTCGTTCGAGAATTCCTCATCCTCATATGGGTCCTGGGAATCCCAACCGGTCACTCGGCTGAAGATGTTCTTGATGAATTCGGCCATATCAGTTCCTCCTCATGTGGACGGAGTCGTCTATGTGTGATTATAGGAGGTTTCCACGGGGAAACAACGCCTTCGGAGAAGATGTAAGGCACATGTAACCGCTTGGAAACAGTCGTCGGTCAGGCCTTCGGGGGGCGTCCACCGAATATGGCCGTGCCGATGCGGACGTGGGTCGCGCCGCAGGCGATGGCAACCGGGAAATCATGGCTCATGCCCATCGAAAGGACGTCGAAGGATTCGGCGATGCCGGACGGCAGGCGGGTCCGGAGCCTTGCGTGCAGATCCGCAAGACCTTTGAACACGGGGCGGACGGTCTCCGGATCCTCGGCTGGCTGGGCCATGGTCATGAGGCCACGCAAGCGGATGCTCTTCATGCCGAGCGCGATGTCGACCGCCGCGGGGATGTCGGTTTCGTCGAAACCATGCTTGGTCTCCTCGTGGGAGAGATTGACCTGGAGGAGGACGTCCGTCACGACGTCGCGGGCCACCGAACGGTCGGAGATCTCCTGGAGGAGATCGAGGCCGTCGACCGAATGGACCATCGCGACGCGTCCGACCACATGCCTGACCTTGTTCTTCTGGAGCGTGCCGATGAGGTGCCAGTGCGGTTCCAGCCCTGCCGCGCGGAAGACGTCCGCCTTGGCCACGAGTTCCTGGACGCGGTTCTCCCCGAGTTCTACGGCTCCGGCGAGAAAGACCTCGCGCGCATCCTCGACGGGAAATCCCTTCGTGACCGCGATCAGCGTGACCGAGTCGGAGGGACGGCCGCAGGCGGCGCACGCCGCGTCGAGTCGCACACGCACTTCGGCGAGGCGTTCCGCGATGGAGCCGTAGGATTCCTCCGGATTCATCCGATCGCCTCCCCTTCCGCGATGGAGCCGGGCTCGACGACGAGGATTCCATTCTCCTCGATCGCGTAGGTCGAACCGGGCATGGCGACGACGACGGCATCCTCCCGGTCGTAGTCGAGGACGCGGACCTCGGACAGCCGGACGTATCCGCCGGTGACGATCTTGAGGGTCGCCGTCCGGAGGTTCCTGTCGAAGACCACGAAGGAGGCGACGGGCACCTTGAGCCCGGGTTCGCTTTTCCGGACGAGGACGACCGGTTCGGCCCGCCGATCCGAGAATCGCTCGAGAAGCAGATCGGTGCGGAATACGAGAAGGGCGCCGGTCTCGGTGTTCTCGGCGCGCCAGACCTGGGCCTGGATCGAACCGGTCCCGTCCGTCGGGAAGCGCAGCGTCTGGAGGTTTCCCTTCAGAAAGACGGACGCGTCGACGCCCGTGGCGAGGAGGACGAAGTACTGGTAAGGACCCGCGATGGTCTTCAGGACGGGAGTCCCGACCTCCAGCTCCCGGGTCGTGTCGGCGCGGCGGGAAAGGGCTCCGAGGTGTCCTTGAACCTCGTCGGCGCGAAGGGTGTCGACCGAAGCGGAAGTGAGTAATCCTTCCAGTCCGTCCGTTTCATAGGCGACGATGCCGGGACTGACTGCGGACATCGAGGCGGATTCGAGTCCCAGCGACGTCTCGAGCGCGCTCTTCTCCGCTTGCAGCTGGTCGAGCCGGCTGTCGTTGAAGTCCACCGTCGCCAGGTCGCTGTTCCGGAGCTCGATGAGGATGCCGATCGAGGCGGCGATGCGGGAGACGCCGTTCAGGTCGGACCGGTCGACGGTCCTGCGGATCCGTTCCGCAAGCGTCGACAGGTTCTGGTCCGTCTCATCGAAGATGGCGCGGGCGGCCTGTCCCTTTCCTCGGAGAAGGAGGTCCCTCTGCAGGTCGGCGATCTGCTGGTCGATGTTCTGCAGGTCCTTGAGGGTCTGGATGCCGTCCTGCGGCGTCACGTAGGCCAGAAGACCGTTGGCCGGCACGCGCGAACCTTCCGTCGCCATCGGCCGGAAGAAGCCCTTGGCGTTCGATAGATAGACGGACTCGTCGCGAACGATCAGAGCCGTCGCCGGATAGGTCTTCTCCAGCGAGCCCATCCGCACGAAGTCGAGACGCGGGCGGGGTGAGGCGCCACGGACGAGGACGACGGCGACGAAGACCGCCGTGCCGAGGAGCAGGAGAACGGAGATGAGCGTCATGAAGGCTCTGAAACGGGCCTTGCGGGCGTCGATGCGCCTGAGGTCCACGGCCATGGGGACGGAAGGCCGGGATGACGACCGTTGCGTGGGTTCGGACCTGCCGGGAACATCGGGTCTTCCAGAACCGACCGTCGCCATGGTGCCTCCTCTAGACCGGGGCGGCGAGCATGACCGCCGCCTTGACCTGCTCGTAGACCAGCCCCCCCTGGAGGAAGACGCGGTACGGAGGCCGAACGGGTCCGTCCGCCGAGAGTTCCAGAGAGGCGCCCTGAATGAAGGTTCCCGCCGCCATGACGACCGGGTCGGCGTAGCCGGGCATGTCCCACGGCTCCGGGGAGACGAAGGAGTCGACCGGGGACATCGACTGGACGGCGCGGCAGAAACGGACCATCGCCTTCTCGTCGCCGAGCGTGAGGGTCTGGATGATGTCGCCGCGCTCCTCGAAGGGACCGGGGTCCGCGACGAGGCCGCCGTCCTCGAAGTAGGCCGCCGCGAAGGCGGCGCCTTTCAGGCACTCGGCGACGATGTGGGGGGCCAGGTAGAAGCCCTGGGTCATGAGACGCGAAAGTCCGAGCGTCGGACCGATGTGGCTTCCGATACCTGGAGCCGTCAGGCGGGACGCGGCGCGTTCGACCAGGGCCCTTCGTCCTGCGACGTACCCACCGGTGGGGCAGAGCCCGCCGCCCGGATTCTTGATCAGCGAACCGGCCATCAGGTCCGCGCCGACCGATCCGGGTTCCTCGGTCTCGACGAATTCCCCGTAGCAGTTGTCCACGAGGACGACCGCGCTGGATCCGGCCGCGCGGAGCCTGGAGACCAGCGCTCCGATCTCGCGGGTCCTCAGGGACCTTCTGCCTGAATAGCCGCGCGACTTCTGCACGTAGAGCATCGCAGGCCGCGCACCGAGCGCCAGCACGACGGCTTCGAGGTCCAGCGACCCGTCGTCGCGCAGCTCGATCTGCGCGTAGCGGACGCCGAAGTCGGCCAGTGAGCCCGCAAGCCCGCCCGGAGAGGGGGAGATGACGGAGTCGAGCGTATCGTAGGGCTTTCCGGTCACCGACAGGAGGAGGTCCCCCGGGCGCAGAACGCCGAAGAGGCACATGGCGATCGCCTGGGTACCCGCCGCGATCTGCGGGCGCACCAGCGCCGCCTCGGTGCCGAAGACCTCGGCATAGGCCGACTCCAGGGCTTCCCGCCCCCGGTCGTCGTACCCGTACCCCGTGCTTCCGCCGAAGGCGCTTTCACTGACGCGGGCATGTCGCATCGCCTCGAGCACGCGCAGCTGGTTGAGTTCGCGGACGG
>CAXNDY010000111.1:0-4954 GCA_964201095.1 Saccharofermentanales bacterium | reverse complement strand
CGCTGCCGCGCCAATACGCGCCGGCGGCGGAGGTGAGCTTGAATGCGCGCACCGCGCTCGTGTTCTGGATGTGGGGACCGGCGCACAGGTCGGTGAACTCGCCCTGTTTGTAGAAGGAGATCGCGGCGTCGGCGGGCAGGTCGTCAATCAACTCGACCTTGTAGGGTTCTCCCTTGTCGAGCATCAACGCGCGGGCTTCGGCGCGGGGCAGTTCGAACCGCTCGACCATCAGATGCTCGCGGACGACCCTTTCCATCTCGGCTTCGATCGCGGTCAGGTCTTCGGGCGTGAAGGAGCCCTCGTGGTCGAAGTCGTAGTAGAATCCGGTCTCTATGGTGGGGCCGATGGCGAGCTTCGTATCGGGGTACAGACGCTTGACCGCCTGGGCGAGGATGTGCGAGGCGGTGTGGCGGAAGGCGTTCTTGTAGGCTTCGTCCTGGAAATCCGGCATGGTAGGGGTCCTCCTGTCGCGCTGCGGGGGGCTGGTTCGTTTCAAGAATTATACTCCGCGCTCCTCCGGCAGGCAACGCGCTGAATTGACGCGCATTCCGACGGGAAGTAGAATGGGAAAAACGCTGGAAGCGTAAAGCGGGAGGACCCATGAAGACGCTGATTGCCCGAAGCCGTTCCATCCTGGTCCGCGTCCTGTTCTTCGTCGCCATCCTGCTCGGCATCAAGTCGGCGGTCCATTTCGCCGGTCTGGAGGTGATTTCGATCAACGCCCTGTTTTCGGGCGTCATCGGAGCCAACATCTTCCTGCTGAGTTTCCTGTTGAGCGGGGTGCTGGCGGACTTCAAGGAGAGCGAACGGATTCCGGGCGAAATCGCCTCGATCCTGTTGACGATGGCGGATGAATTCGATTCCTCCTACCACCTGAAGAAGAATCCGCTCGCCAAGACCGGCCTCTCCGAGTGTCTGGACCTCGGGGTCGGCATCGACGACTGGCTCCACAAGAGGATCCGCACGCAGGACCTGATGCGTCGGCTACAGCTCCTCTATCGGACCGCCTCCCGGCTGGAAGGTGCGGTGACGCTGACCTACATCCCGCGCCTCAAGCAGGAGCACCACAACCTCCGCAAGCTCATCATCCGGATCCATACGATCCGCGAGACCAACTTCATCTCCTCGGGCTACCTGATCGCGACGACGACGACCCTGTTCCTCATGATCGGGCTCGTCCTGGTCCGGGTCGACCCGTTCTACGAGTCCCTGTTCTTCACAGGCGTCATCGCCTACCTGATGCTGTTCCTGATCCTCCTCATCCACGACCTGGACAACCCCTTCGGCTACTACGAGAATTCGTCCAGCGAAGACGTCTCGCTGAAGCCGCTGGACGATGCCCGCGCGGAACTCGCGGCGCGCCTGGAGGAGATCGACCGATCCTGGGAGGATGGTTCCGTTCCGAAAGAAGGCACCTGATCTCCCACCTTCCGGCTATCCCACGCAGACGAGGTCCTTGATCGCATCGTAGCGGCTCTGCTTGATGCCGGCGACCTTCATCAGGTCCTCGGTCTTCGCGAAGTCGCCGTTCTTTTCACGGTAGGCCATGATCGCGGCCGCCGTGCTGGGCCCGATGCCGGGCAACGTGTCCAGCTGGGCCGCGGTCGCCGAGTTCACGTCGATGGGGTAACCGCTCTCCCCTTCCCCACCGCCCCCTTCCGGCAGCGCGACCTGGTCGGTCACCACCACGGCGGCGCCGGCGCCGCTCTCCCCCGCCGTTCCTCCGGGCGACCCGGGGGTCGTTTCGGGCGCCCTTTCGCCGATGCGGATCAGCAGGCTCTTCTCGATCCTCCACACCCGGTTGATGCGGTCGACGTCGGCCGCTTGCGTGAATCCGCCGGCCATCTGGACGAGGTCGTCCAGGAAGGACCCCTTCGCCAACTCGTAGATTCCAGGGCGCACGACGGCTCCGACGATCTGGACCCGGATCCGCTCGACCGTCGGCACCGGGCTTCCCTCCCCGGCAGCGGGCGACGAGACGCCGCGGGTCATGCCGCCGGGCGCGTCGATTCCAGCGCCGACCACCACAGCCGACCCGTCCCGCGTATCGGCGAGTCCCTGCCATGCGGCGTACCCCGCCGCGAGCAGCAGGAGAAGCGCCACTCCGGCCACCTTCCGGCCCTTCTCGCGCAGTTTTGTACCCGCGTCGGAGCTCGCTTCGCCGGAGCCGCGTCCATCCTTTCTCCACGGAATCTCGCCCATGCCGCCGCCTCCTTCCCTCTCCCTCCCATCATGGCAAGGAAAAGGAGGGACTGGTGGTCCCCCCTTTCGACAGGAGTCGACGATATGCGACGGTCTTCGACAAACCGGGCGGCTTTTCGGGTCTTCGAGATGCGGCGGGCCGGTCAGTCGCCGTGGACGGTGGCCTCGCGCATGGGCTCGGTCGCACCGCGGCGTCTCGTCCAGAGGCGCTCGAGGTTGTAGTAGGCGCGGTCCTCGACGTGGAAGACGTGGACGATCACGTCCTTGTAGTCGAGAAGCACCCATCGGCAGCTCTCGTAGCCTTCGACGTGGTCGACCTCGATGCCGTCCTCGTTCTTCAGGCGGAACTGGACTTCCTCCGCCAGGGCGCGGATGTGGGTGGTGGACGTGCCCGTCGCGAGGATGAAGCGCTCGGTGAGCTGCGTCTGCGCCGCTACGTCGATCACCTCGACCGCCTGGGCCTTCTTGTCTTCGAGGATGCCGCGGATGCGGTTGGCGAATTCGTCTACGTTCAAGTCAGGTGTTCTCCTTTCGTTCCGGTCCGGCGGTTCCGCCGTCCCGGCAAGCCATGCCTTCTTCCAGCCAGCGGCGCGCCGCCGTCGAGTCCGGATGCAGATGCTTCTCCTTGTCCCTCAGATAGTCTTCGGTGAACTTGAGCAGCGCCAGTACGGCGCCGTCGAGGTCGTCGGCCGCGGCGCGGAGGTCCTCCACGCTGGGGAAGGACCGCGTCGGTTCGATCTTGTCGGCGAGGAAGAGCACTTTGTCGAGGGTGTTCATCCCGGGGCACCCGGTCGTGTGGTAGCGGATGGCGTGCAGGATCTCCGGGTCCGAGATGCCGAAGGTCTCCTCCGCGATCCGCGCGCAGAGCGGGGCGTGCAGCAGTTCGTGGCTGTCCAGGGTCATCTCGTCCAGCGGAGGCGACATGCGCCGTGCGTATTCCTGCTCAGCCTCCGGGGGAAGCGACTTGGCGCAGTCGTGCAGCAGGCCGGCCAGCGCCGCCTTCGCCGGGTCCACGCCGTTCTGGAGCCCCAGCCGCACGGTCTCGGTCATGCAGCACAGCGAGTGGCGCAGGCGCGAGGGGCCGAGTGCGGTGAACAGGCGCCGTTCGAAGCCGGCCAGCCGGTCCATGGTCTCGTCCGGAACCGCGTCGAGCGGGTTCGCGTCCGGGTAGAGCGCGTGTTTCCGGATATAGGAGAGGACCGGCGCCGGGAGGCGGTCCCGGAGGTCCCCGCCGGTGCGGAGCGCCTCGCGGAGGGCGGTGGCGCTGACGTCCGGCGTATCGGCGTCGAACACCTCGATGCGGGCGCCGAACTGGACGCGGAGTTCGTCAGCGCGCGCCTCGACGTCGGCGCGGCGGAAGCCGGGACGCATGGCGAGATACAGGACACTCTCCGCGAACACCTGGTCGGGGAACCGCCAGGAGCGGATGTCGAAGACGATGTCGGCGCCGACGACCAGATACAGGGTCGCGTCGGGTCCGAAGCGTCCGCGCAGGGAGCGGAGGGTGTCGATGGTGTAGGTGGGTCCCTCGCGGCTCATCTCGGCGTCCGAGACGGATACGCCGGGCTCGCCGGCCAGGGCGGCCGCGGTCATGAAATAGCGGTGGGCTGCGGGGGTCATGCGCGTCGAATCCTTGTGCGGAGGCGAGCCGGCCGGAATCACGACGAGATGATCCAGACGTCCCGCCGAGAGGGCGGAACGGATCAGCGTCAGATGGCCGCTATGGAACGGGTCGAACGAGCCTCCGAAGATCCCTACGTGCATGCATGGCTCGGGCGGGTGGGCGGCAGGTCAGCCCGCTGTCCGTCCGATATCCTTCCTATAGTGCATCTGTGGAAAGGAGATCCTGCTGACCCCATCATACGCCCGGTGGATGGCCGTTTCAAGTTCGCCCGCCCGGGCGGTCACGCCGAGGACCCGTCCTCCGGCCGTCTCGTACCTCTTTTCGAAGGTCCCTCCCTCGGTGGATCGGGTGCCGGCGTGGAAGACGAGGGTGTCGGGCAGCGCGGCGGCGTCCTCGAGGCCGGTGATGGGAAGCCCGGTCTCGTAGTGGCCGGGGTACCCTCCCGAAGCCAGGACGACGCAGCAGGTGGCGTCGGAACTCCAGCGGATGGACAGTTCGTGCAGGCGCCGGTCGATCACGGCCTCGACGATGTCGACCAGATCGGTCTCGAGGCGCGGGAGCACGGCCTGGGTCTCGGGGTCGCCGAACCGCGCGTTGTATTCGATGACCTTCGGTCCGTCCCGGGTCAGCATCAGGCCGAAGTAGAGGACGCCCTGGAAGAGTCTCCCCTCCTGGCGCATGGCGTCGACGGTCGGCTGGAGGATCGCGTCCATGAGGTGCTTCTCGGCGTCGGGGGAGAGGTCGGCGCCCGGGGAAACGGCGCCCATGCCGCCCGTGTTGGGGCCGAGGTCACCGTCGAAGGCGCGCTTGTGGTCGCGGGAGGTGACCATGGGGACGACCGTCCGGCCGTCGGTGAAGGCGAGCACGGTGAGTTCGGGGCCCTCGAGGAATTCCTCGATGACGATCCGCGCGCCGGCGTCCCCGAAGAGCTGGGCGCCCATCATGGCGTGCACGGCGTCCTCGGCCTCCTGCGTGGTGCGGGCGACGACGACGCCCTTGCCGAGCGCCAGGCCGTCGGCCTTGACGACGATGGGGGCGGGGTGGGTCGAAAGGTACTCCAGGGCGGGTCCGGGCGCGTCGAAGACCTCGTAGCGGGCCGTGGGGATACCGTAGCGCTGCATGAGGCCC
>CAXNDY010000110.1:0-4964 GCA_964201095.1 Saccharofermentanales bacterium | reverse complement strand
TCACCGCCGTGCCGACGTTGTGGTTCGCCTCGTGGGTCGATGCGCCGAGGTGGGGCGTGACGACGACGTTCGGCAGAGTCAGGAGCGGATGCTGGAAGTTCTGTTCGCCGGGCTTGCGGTCGTAGCTGGGCTCCTTGTCGAACACGTCGATGCCCGCAGAGGCGACCTGACCGGACACGAGCGCATCGTAGAGAGCCTTCTCGTTCACCAGCCCGCCGCGAGCGGCATTGACGATGCGGACGCCTTTACGGCACAAGGCCAGCTTGGTCGCGTCGAGCATGTTCACGGTCTCCTTGGTCTTCGGAGTGTGGAAGGTGATCAGGTCGGCCTGGGCCAGCAGTTCCTCGAGATTCTCGACCTTCTCGGCGCCGGCGCGTTCGAAACGCTCCGCGGTGATGTAGGGGTCGTAGGCGATGACGCGCATGCCGATGCCCTTGAGTTTCCGGGCCACGATCGAGCCGATGCGGCCGAGGCCGATGATGCCGGCGGTCTTGCCTTCAAGCTCGTTGCCGATCATCTTTCCACGACGGAACTCGTCCTTCCGGGCGGAGGCATCCGCAAGGCAGATGTTGCGGAAGGCGCAGAAGGCGAGCCCGACGGCCAGTTCGGCGGCGGCCATGATGTTGGCCTCCGGGGTGTTGACGGCGATGATGCCCTTGTCGGTGCAGGCATCCACGTCGATGTTGTCGATGCCGTTGCCGGCACGGCCGACGACCTTCATCGATGCAGCGTGGGAAAGCAGGCTGCGGTTGACCTGGGTGACGCTGCGCACGATCAGTCCGTCATAGGGGGCGACGATCTCCTCGATCTGCGGTTGGGAGAGTCCGAGCCGCTCGTCGACTTCGAATCCCTGGTCCTTGAGGTACTGGATGGAATCATCGGCGATCTTCTCGGTCACAAGGATCTTCATTCGGAGGTCCTCCTCTTCATCAAGCCAGAAGTGCGTCGATGGCGGATAGCAGTGCGTCGATGTCGGCCTTCGTCGTGTCGGCCATGTGGGCGATTCGGAAGGTACGGTCCTTGAGTGCGCCGTAGCCGTTCGAAATCGCATAACCGACCTCTCCGAGGCCCTTGTTCAGAGCGGAGACGTCGATACCCCGCGTGTTCGTGATGCAGGTCACGGTGTCCGAGAGGTAACGTGGGTCGGAGAACAGCGCGAAATTCGTCCGAGCCCAATCGCGTACACGTCCGGCCAGAGCCTGGTGCCGGGAGAACCGGTTCTCGGGACCTTCGGCCAGGATGCGGTCGAGCTGGAAATCCAGGGCGAACATATGGGAGAGCGAAGGCGTGGCGGGATACTGGCTGTCCTTCTCCTTGACGAACCGATACAGTTCGACGAGGTCGAAATAGAGGCCGCGAAAAGGGACCTTCTCCGCTGCACGAATGGCTTTCTCCGATACCGAGCATACCGCGAGTCCCGGTGGGAGTCCCAGGCACTTCTGGGAAGAGGTGATGCAGACGTCGACGCCCAGTCGGTCGACCTCGATCTTCGCTCCGCCGAGGGAGCTGACGGCATCGAGGCACCAGACGACTTCCGGGTATCGGCGCATCACTTCCGAGATCTCCTCGACCGGGTTCATCACTCCGGTCGCCGTCTCGTTGTGCGTGATGGTGACGAGGTCGTACTTTCCGGTCGACAGAGTCGCCTCGACCTGTTCCGGCAGCGTGGCGCAACCGGCCTCCACGGAGAAGAGGTCGGCAGGAACGTTGTTCGACGTGGCCATCTTGAACCACCGGTCGCCGAAGGCCCCGATCGAGAAGACCGCAGCGCGGCGTGCGGTGCATGATCGTATCGACCCTTCCATCAAACCGCTTCCCGAGGACGTGGAAAGGAGGATCTCGTTCTTCGTATACATGAGGACCCGCATCTTGTCGGCGATGCCGGACTGGAGGGCCGAGGCGGACTTGGAGCGGTGCCCGATCATCGGGGTCGACATCTTTTCGAGGACATCGGGTCGAACTTCGACCGGTCCGGGGATGAAGAGGCGTTTATGCATCGGTAGAGAATCTCCTGTTCTATTCCTTCATGCGTTCGGGCGTCCGGCGCTTCATTTGGGCGGGATGACCAGGATCCAGCCGGCATGGAGGGTCCCATCCGGGGAAATGGAAGGATACTGGTCGACGTTCGCATCGATGACCTTCTGGCCGAGGTCCGTCGTGTACTTGCCGTAGAACTTGACGCAGACTCCCCAGAGGCTGTCGCCCGACTTGACCGTGTAGGATGCCGCGGAAGGGGTCGGCGTGCCGGGACCGAGCGTCGGCGTGGCGAGTTCGGAAGGAGTCGGGGTCGGAGACTCGGCAGGCGTGACTTCCACCGTCGGAGTGGAGGTGGCGCTGGGACGGGTTGTCGGCGTCGGGGTCGGCGTCGGCGTCGCGAATCCGCCGGTCACGATGTTGTAGATGGCGTAGATGCAGCCGATGGAGATGACGAGCACCACGATGCCCAGGACAATGGAGCGTGGGTCGAATACGCGACTGCGACGAGCGGGCGACTCGTGGCGGGCCCGGTCTGGTCGGGGAGGCGGGGGTGCCGTTCGACGCGTCGGAACCGGCGGGGGGGTCGTCGCGGTACTGAAGCTGCCATCGGATACGACTTCGTCCTCCTCCTCGATCCTGGGTGCGGAGGAACCTCCCGATCGGGAGCTCGTGAGAGGAACTGCTGCGGCGGCGGCGGAACCCTTCGACGTCTTTTCCATCCTGGAGGACGTGGAAGCACGGAAAGAGTGTTCGGTAGCCGCAATGGACTCGGCGAAGCCGATCATGAACTGGATCGGGATGCCGGGCGCCTTGGAGGCCGCGGAAGTGACGACGAGACCGGCGGCATCGCACTGGTCCTCGGCTTCGTACAGCAGACGGAGGATTTCTCTTTGGCCGAGCGTCTCCATCACTTCACGGTTGCACACGATCAGGCAGTCGTCCGGGAGCAGTGGTGCGATGTTGGAATAGCGGACCGTTCCAGCGGTGCCCGCGCAATACGCCTCGAGGTTGTGCACCACGTTGCCGAGCGCATCGACGGGTTCGAGTTCGAAGTCGTCGCCGGTGAGCGGGTACAAGGCATCTCCGCGGTAAAGATAGGCGCATCCGCGGCCCACGGTGACGGAGGCGACTTCGTTGTCCTTGATGATGATCCCTGCGAAATAGGGTTGACGGATCCCTTCCTGGGAGATGGAGATCCGTCCACAGACCTCAACGGCGCAATCGGCCAGTTCGTTGATCTCGCTGTCGATATTCCGGCTCGTGCGCTTGACGTCGTTCTCGACACGCTCCAGCGACTTGCGGACCAGCGCGGTGTCCGCTTCGACATCACCGGAAGGGGCCGGACGAGCGAAGACGGCATAGAAGGCGCCTCGGTCCTCGCGGTCGAGCGTGATATCGGCCGCACGGGCTTCCCTTCGTCCCGAAAGCCGTCCATCGAGCCAGAAGGCGTCCTTCAGGCCCGGTGCCGGCGAGTAGCGTGCTGTGACGGTCGCTGCGATCCTTGCTGTCCTTGCCATCGTTCATCCTCCTGGATTCAGCGCCCTCGCATGATCGGAAAGGGGGACGCATGAAATTCAAAACCGATTATATCATACCTCGCGCAAGTGCCCACAGGGCGTCCGGGACGTTGCGGGACGGGTCCTCGAGGACGGCGTCGAGCAGGCGGAGACGCAGCCGGCCGAGTGAAGGTCCGGGTGAATGTCCCGCCGCCACGAGCTCGGCGCCGGTCAAGGCGAGCTCTTCCACCGTCACCGGGGGGTCGTCGCGCAGAACGGCCGTGGCGAAGGGATGGATGGAATCCTCCGCAGCGGGATCGATGGCCTGAAGGAGCCGGGCGCCTTCCAGGATCGATCGCCGGGCCACCTCTCCCCTGAAGTCCGCGGCGCAGGCCAGATCGGCGGCGATATGGCGCAGGTCGGCTGCGTTTCCTGAACCGGGTCCCTGAAGGAGACCCCGAAGCGCGGAGACGGACCACGACAGCGCGGCGGCCTCCGACGCCATGCGGGCGGAAACACGGAGCCCATGCTTCAGACGTCCCTTCGCCTCCGCATACGACTCCGGAACCGGCTCCATCCTCAGGGGAGCCTGAAGGAGGAGGATGGCGCAGCCGGCAGCTGCGGAAGGTCCGAACAGGGAGAGTGCCGAGGCAAGTTCCTCTCCGAGAGCGATGCCGGTGGCATCGGAATCCCGGGGAATCATGCGGGAGACGACCGCCGTGAGGATTCCGGTCCCGTCGAAGACACGCAGCCATTCCGGATGCGGGGAGAGGAAGATCTTCAGGACCTCTCCGCAGATCCGTTCTACGCTGACGTGGGACAGGAGACCGGAATGCCGCGAACAGGCAGCCAGCAGTTCGTCCTCGGGTCGATATCCGAACGTGCAGCAGAAGCGGACGGCGCGCAGCATGCGGAGCGCGTCCTCGTGGAATCGCGCGGAAGGGTCTCCGACGGTCCGCAACCGACACGCCTCCATGTCGCGGCATCCACCGAACAGGTCCACGAGGCCCTGGTTCTCCGACCAGGCCATGGCATTGCATGTGAAGTCCCGTCGGCTCAGATCGAGGGCGAGGTCGCCGTGGAAGACCACTTCGGAAGGACGTCTATGGTCATGGTACGCTCCCTCGCTGCGGAAAGTCGTCACCTCGACCGAATGCGTCCCCGTGAGGACCGTCATGGTTCCGTGCTTCAGACCGGTCGGAACGGTGCGGAGAAAGAGTGAAGCCACCTGCTCCGCGCGTGCGGATGTGGTGATGTCGAAATCCTTCGGTGTGCGTCCTGCGACGAGGTCGCGGACACATCCGCCGACCAGATGTGCCTCGAAGCCATTGGCCGAGAGGATGCTCAACACATCGTGCACTTCCCCGGGGATGCGGGTCGGATCGATTCGTTCCATACGAAGGTTATACCCTGTCGGCGTCTCTTCGTCCACGATATGCGTCCTGGCGCCTCCATGGGGGAGCGGTCTCCCGCTCCCCCGTGGAGGATGGG
>CAXNDY010000109.1:0-4996 GCA_964201095.1 Saccharofermentanales bacterium | reverse complement strand
GCCGCTCGCGGGCATGATGTTGATGTTCTCGCCGCCGAGCTCCGCAGTGAAGTCGATCATCTTCCGGTTCATCGCGAGGACGGCGGGGTGGTTTGCGCGCTCCTCGGACCCGAAGGCCAGCGAGAACGTGCCGGTCACCTGCTCGATGCCGCGCTCCTTCGCGAAGTCCACGAATGCTTTCGGCGAACCGAAGTACTCGTTGACATACGGCAGCATGTGGAACATCAGCTCGATACCCTTGAAGCCCGCACCCACGTGGTACCGAAGAATCCTGTCCCAGTCGAGGTAGTAGACCGAGTTTCCGAAGTCGCCCTCGTACCATTCGCCCCACTGGTTCGCGACCGGATATCGGACCATGAGGCCCCACATGTTGGTCATATAGGAATATTTCAGGTTGCCCATCTTGCGTTCCTCCTCAAGCCTTTACGGTGATCGCGTGGTCGATGCGCCAGCGCATGCGCAGCAGCGCGCGCGGTACGTCGAGGGTCATCCTGGAGTCGAAGACGACCCAACCGTCGAAGCCGGCGGCGACCAACGTCTGATAGGCGCCGCGTAGGTCGATCGATCCGTCGCCGAGGTCGCAGAACACGCGCTGCGCGCCCTGGACGGGGATCTCCGGGTGCGAGGTGCGGTAGTTGCCGACGACGTCCTCGAAGCGGGTGTCGTTGAAGCGGATCGACGCGAGGCGGGTCTTGTGCGCCTTCAGCACGGCGACAGGGTCGGCACCGGCGATCAGGAGGTGCGACAGGTCGGGGCTGTAGAGGATTTCCTTGTCGAGCTTGGCGAGGAAGGCGTCGAGAACGGGTCCTCGCAGCAGGCTCCAGAACTCGTTGCGGACGGAGATACGGACGCCCTTGGGCTTGGCTTCGCGCGCCAGCTTGTTCAGTACGGCGGCGGTCAAGTCGAGGAAGCCGGTCTCCCAGCCCTCGCGTCCTCCGCCGAAACAGCGTTCCACGAGTCCCATCGGCGGCGTCGGTGAGACGACGAGGTCGGTCGAGCCCAGGTCGGCGAGGAATCCGACAGCTTCGTGGCCCATCGATTCCAGCAGCCCGAAGTAGCGGGCGGTGTCACCATCGGTCGCGAGGATCTCGGCCAGCGCGTCGGCCGCCTGGACGTGCACACCGCTGACGTCTGCGATGCCGAAGTCGGCGAGCTTCTTTCGGAATTCCTTCGGCGAGCCGAACTTGACGTTCACGGCCGCGAGGCATATCGGTACGCCGCAGCGGCCGATTTCGAAGGCGAGCGGGTCGTTGTTGAACGGGTTGTAGGGCAGTTCGACCGCGGTGAACCCCGCAGCGGCGACCCACTGGAAGAATTCGATCCAGTATCCCTTGGAGAGCAGGCGAAGCTTGCTCGGGCCGCTGCTTTTGAGTTCGACCGTTTCGAGACTGCAGGCGATCTTCATGGACGGCGCTCCTTTCGAATGGACCTCGACGGGTCAGTTCCCCTGGACGGGGGGTAGGGGGGCTGGCCGTTCACAGGTGCTGGCGATGAGGACGCGGCCCTCGACGGCCGCCCGGTCGAATGCGCTCAGGACCTCGGTGACGTGGAAAGCGAGTTCGGAGCTCGCGCGGTGGGGACGCCCCTCGACGATCGCGGAAGCCATGTCGGCGACGCCCAGACCCCGCAGGTTTCCAGACGGGTCGGGGCGGACGAGCGGAGCATCGCGGAAGAGCTGGTCCATCTCGGAAGGTGTATGAAGGAGGCGGACGGCGTCGGACCAGGGCTTGCCCTCGACAGCGGCGAGCATGTCGGCACCGCGGAGGATCGAGACCGGTCCACCGAAGAAGTTGGGGTCGGGCAGGACCATCGTCCCTGCGGTTCCGTAGAGCTCCAGCCCCGGCAGGTGGGACCACCACACGTCGAAGCTCATGGTGACGTTGACGAGCGTTCCGTCGCGGAAACGCATTGCGCCGGTGTAGTGCGTGGGCACCTCGACGTCGATCGTCTGACCGCGCTTGGGCGAATTCGCCGTGATCGTCCGCGTCGGGAAGGTCTGGCGGCTGAACCCCTCGACGCTTTCAACGGGGCCGAGCAGGGTGACCAGCGCGGTCAGGTAGTACGGGCCCATGTCCATCATGGGACCGGCGCCCTTCTTGTAGTAGAACTCGGGAGCGGGGTGCCAGGACTCGTGCCCGTGGCCCATCAGGTTCGCCGTGCCGCACACCGGAGCACCGATCGCCCCCTCGTCGAGCAGCCGGCGGCAGGTCTGGAGTCCGGCGCCGAGGAACGTGTCCGGCGCGCACCCAACGCGCAAGCCCTTGCGGGCGGCGAGTGCGAGCGTCTTCCGGGCGCCTTCGAGATCCAGAGCGAGCGGCTTCTCGCAGTAGACGTGCTTGCCCGCTTCGAGCGCGGCGCAATTGACCTCGACGTGCGCAGCGGGAATCGTCAGGTTCACGACGAGCTCGACGTCCGGGTCGGCAAGCAGCCCCTTCATGTCTCCGTGTCTCGGAATGCCGTATTTCGCCGCGGCTTCGGCGGCCTTGTCGACGAACAGGTCCGCCACGTGCACGACACGGAGGCCGGGAGTGGAGGTCAAGTTCGGCAGGTAGGTGGCGCTGATCGTGCCGCAGCCGACGACGCCGATGTGGACGGTTCGCATGGCAGGTCCCTCCCTGGAAATCGTGGGTTCACGACCTCAGTGTAGGGCGTGGGGAGTCCGGGTTCTCGCCAATCCTTGCCGGAACCTAGCCATTTTCCATGGGGACTCGGGACGGGGCTAGTCCCCGCGATAGGAGGAGAAGTCGATCCTCGTCGCCCGGTCGGCCGTGAACTCGACCTGAAGAACCTTCCCGTCCTTCAGGACGGATATCCGGGTCAGACCTTCCTTCGTTCCTTCCATCGAGATCCCGAAGGCCTTTCCGCTGAAGAGCCGGACGACGGCCTCGGCCGACATGCCGAGCGTCAGTCCGCGCGCGGTCTCGAAGGCGGGGTCCGTGACCTGGTAGCCGTTGAGAATCCACGTCGTCTTGTCCGTCGCATCCGCGCGCTGGGCCAGGACGAATTCATAACCGGCGAAGGTCAGCGTGCGGAACCGATAGGAGCCTTCGTCGAGGATATCTTGGACGACCGTCGCATCGTCGGTCGGCGTGCCGAGGACCGACGTCAGGTCGGATGCATGAAGTTCGTCATCGAGGTCGAGCACCAGCGTCCCGTGGACGAACCGCAAGTCCGCCACCGGCGACGGGTCGGGCGTCGGCGCAACGAGCGGCTGCCCCTCGACCTGGTACCGCGCGATGACCCGGCTCAGCCAGCCGTCGTCCTCGAGCTCGAAGCGAACGCGCCCGCCGCCCGACAAGTCGAATTCGACGGTGAACTGCTCGTAGGGGTACCCTTCCTCGATCCCGGCGACCTCGAGGAGGTCGTCGTAGTCGACGCGGATGCCGACGTAGGGCATCACCTCGCTGGGCAGCACAAGCAGGGGTGCCGACGTCGGAGAGGGCGTGGCGGTCGGGGAGGAGGTGGCGATCGGACCCGCCGTCGGTGCGGCGGTCGCCGTTGGCACGGCGGCGCAGCCCGCGAGAAGGGCGAGCGAGAGCAGGATCGTGGCGATTCTTCGGGTGGTGCGCATGGGAAGCCTTCCTTCGTATCAGGAGCCCGGAGGAACGAACGATGCTTCCATTCTGGAACAGGCCCGTCTGCGTTTCAAGTCCGGAACATGACCATTCGCAAGGCTTTCGGCATCCCGGAGAAGTCCGGACGTTCCATGCCCGCTACAGCACGATGCGCCGGGCGTTCTCCTGCACCGTGTCCTCCGAATAGTACGGCCAGGCGCGCCGCCGGTTCTCGTAGGCGATGTCCGGAGCTGGAATCGTGACGACGCCGGTAGCCGCCCACTCGCAGCCGCGACTGACGAGCCCGACGAACGGCATGCGGCGGACGATCTCCACGCCGTGGCCGATCGTGAGAACGAAGGCGCGACCCTCGCCGAACCGGTTCGTCCAGGCGACGGGCACTTCGCCGCTGATCTCCTTCATCCCGACACGCTTCTCGGGCGTGTAGTCCTGGGTCATATGCGGCGGAATCCGGTCGTACTCCGCCGGGTCGTCGAAGGCCGTCGCGAGGACCTCCACCGACGCGCCGGGCGCCCAGCGCGTGGGCGTGAAGAGGTCGTCGGTGACAGCGTTCCAGAAGGGAGGAAGACCTGCGGTGACGGGATGGTCCGGGATCTGGTGCGTGACGCGGAAGTCCGAAGCCGGTGTCTTGCGGCTGCCCGTGCGGAAGTCGCAGCACCCACCCATCATGTCGAGGAAAGTCTCCGGCCAGCACTCGATCCAGACCGCCGAGTGCAGGAACACGATGCCCTTGCCGCTCCGCACGAAGTCGAGCACGGCCGTTTCAGCCGACTCGCCCCAGCTGACGGCCGCGTCTTCCACGGATTCCTTGCCGTCGTAGTTGACGAAGACGAGGTCGTAGGGAGCGAGGGTCTCCGCGGTCGCGCCGCGGAATTCCTCGGTGATCTTCACGCGGAACCGGCCCGTCGACTCCAGCAGGCAGCGGATCCAGGAAGAGATGCGGGGGTCGTGCTCGCTCGTGAGGAACCCGGTCACGAGCAGGACCTGCAGGGGTCTCGGGCTCTTCCCTTCCATAATCGAAATCCTCCTGTGAGTTCCTCTGGGTTCGGATGACAGGCGTCAGACCGAGAGCAGCGCCTCGTGCAGGGCCGCCTGCACGGGGCCGAAATCCCCGTTCTCCGGGCACTGGATGCCCACGACGAAGCCCTTCTCCGACAACACCGTCGTGATCTGTCCGAAGGCACCGTCGGCCCGGTAGGAGCGCGGATAGGGGCTAAGCCAGAACTGGTAGCCGTAGCCCATGTTCCAGGGATTCCCCGGGTGCACCGACAGGTCGTCTTTCGTCACTGGATTCCGCGTCTCGATCTGGAAGGCGGTCGCGGTTCGAACCCACTCGGCGGAGACGATCCTCTTCCCTTCCCAGCGGCCCTCGTCGAGATACAGCTGCCCGAGCCGGATCATATCCTTCAGATGCAGGAACA
>CAXNDY010000108.1:0-5013 GCA_964201095.1 Saccharofermentanales bacterium | reverse complement strand
CTCGCTGCCGTCGAAGGTCTGGAAGATCGTGCTGATGCTGGATTGGAAGGAGTCGTCGTGTTCAATTCCGAAGTATCCCGGAGTTCGTGAAAAGTCCATGCTGTCGATGAGCGCTCTACATTCCTGATAGGTCAGTCGATGAATCGCCTGCGTTCCGCTAGGCTTCGGAATCCGCTCATGGTCATAATCGTCAAGTAGTTCCAATGCGGACGAATATGCTTTAACGACATCCAGTACCTGCTTGGTGTCCAACTGATCGGGTATGCGTTCCATGATCTGCAAGATAACCCCGAGTTGCTCTACTTTTCTCGCGTTGACTGCGTAGCCTTCGAGAATGTACTTTTTAAGGACCCCACTGGCCCATTTCCGGAACGCAACGCCCTTTCTGGCATTCACCCGGTAACCGATGGCGAGGATCACATCCAGGTTGAAGAATTCCGTGTCATAGGTCCGGTTCCGGGTACCAGGTACATGTGCATTTTTTGCACATGTACTTTCCCGATCGAGTTCACCATGGTCGTAGATGCTTCGAATGTGGCGGCCAATCACGGTTCTGTCCGTCTCGAAGAGCATGGATAGTTGGTTTCGGTCCAGCCATACCGTATCCATATCAGGCGCGAGATTCACATCAAGCCTGAGTTCCCCATCTTCATATACAACAACCTGATTCCCTGCAAGATCCATGGTTCACCTTCCGGTATGAAACGTCGTCACATCATTGACTGGATTATAACATTGCACGAGCGCGATCTACTTTGGCGGACAACCAGACGAATATGCTACCGCACGCGATCATCACCCTGACGAGCATGCGCAGGGTTGTGCTGTCGTCTCTTGCACTACGAGGGCAATTGATGCTACCGGTTTCGGAGACTCGTCGTACAAATCGTCAAGCTTGAGAGTGACGGTTTGAAGAGCAATTCACCGGAAATCACTCTTCCATCGAAGACTCGGATGCGCGAGAAGACCGATTCGCTCCCGAATCGTCAAGAGATTGATGCAAGGGTGCTTCCAGAACGCTCTGCATCTCCTCTGCCAGTCGCGGGCTTTCGATTCGAAGGATGCCACTTCAGAGTCAGGCAGGATTCATCGAGTCTCGAATCTCCTTGAGATGTGACAGCAAGTCAGGCACATCGTCCTGGATGATGCTCCAGAGCATGTCGTCGTCGATTCCCAGATATCCGTGGGTCAGGCGATTGCGTGTGGCGATGACCATGCGCCAAGGAATTCCCGGGTGCGCAGTTCGGAAGTCTTCGGGGATGTGGGTCGCCGGTTCGATCGATGTTCCTTGTGTATGCCAAAGTCTTCTCGGCAAACTCGATCATGTCGTCGAGATAGAAACGCCATTCGCGCTGGTTCGAATCAAACATAGACACGTTCTCGCTCGATGTACGGTTTCAATTCAGCACGAAGCGCCTTCTCGGATACCAAGTCCACCGGGCATCCGAAAAGGTCCTCAAGGTAGAACTGCACACCGAAATAACGTCTGGATGTGGCAGGACCATCGAAGCCGACCAGGATGTCGACATCGCTTTCGATCGTTGCTTCATCACGAATCGTCGAGCCGAACAGAGCTGGACTGAGCACACCGAAGCGAGCTTGAAGCTCAGGCTTGCAGCGGGTCAGCAATTCGATGGCTTGTTCCCTTTTCACGAATCAACTCCTGCGGTCAGTCCACCGTAGGAGACAGCTCCTCGTTTCCTCGATGCCCATATTCTTATCGATGGTCAAGTCGCGAAAGCGGCCGCCGCTCACTGTCTACGCCGCGGGCGTCGCCGTGACCGCTTCCGTCGGCGGGAAGGTCGGGTACGGCGTGACGATCAGGATCAGGGAGTCCGTGTTCTGAAGGAACTTGGTGATAAACGTCTCCGAGAGAGCGACATGCTTGGCGCGCGAGCTGATGGTCAGGATCACGCGATACCCGTCGATTCCGAGGGCCTGATAGGTGCCGAGCGCGGTGACGTCGAGTCCGTAGATGTGCTCGAGGCCGTCCCCGGAGTCCTCCGTCTTCACGATGGCCTTCATGGGGACTACCCTTTCGAGGACATCGGCGGGAACCGTCGCCTGAAGCCCGGCATAGAACGTGTCCAGGGAGAGATAGGCGCCCTGCGTGCCGTAGCGCGTGAACTGGATTTCGTCGAGGGCGACGACGTCGAGCGTGCCGGCCGCGATGAGGACGAAGGCCTTCTGGACCCCGACGGTGTCGGTCTCGCCGTTGCCTGACGAGGAAATGTATGCCCCATCGGTCTGGGCCTTCTTCACTTCCGGCATCTGCGCAGCGATGAAGCTCTGGAAAAGCGTGTCCTCGGAGATCACGATGTCGCCGATGGTCGTGAAGGAGAAGTCCGGCGGCGTGTTGGTGATGACCGTGTAGAGGATCGAGATCACCGCGACCGACAGACCGAGGATCGCGAGGGTCTTGGTGCGCTCGTATTCCCAGAAGTGCTTCCACTTGCGGATGGTCATCCCGAGGACGACGCGGTCGTCGCGCGGGTCCGGCGGTTCCTGCACCACGACGCGGCCCGTCAGGAAGTCGTAGGCCTCCGAGACCCTGTCCATCTCCGTCCGGTCCTTGGCATCCTTCAGTCGCTTCACCATGATGGCGTAGCGGTGATCGATCTCATTTGCGGTCGCGTCGGTCGCAAGTCCCAGGATCTCCAGTGATTCGTTGCGGTCCATGGTCATCGTCCTTCTTTCATGGGGAGGCCTCTACAGGTCCGGGGATCCCTTGCCGGCTTCGGGGGCGCGGGTCGGTCGCATCGTCGGGAACAGGAGCACGTCTCGGATGGAGTAGGAATCGGTCAGCAGCATCACCAGACGGTCGATGCCGATGCCGAGCCCGCCCGTCGGGGGCAGCCCGTATTCCAGCGCCGTCAGGAAGTCCTCGTCCATGGCGCTGGCTTCCTCGTCGCCCGCGTCCCTCTTGCGGACCTGCGCCACGAAGCGCTCGCGCTGGTCGAAGGGGTCGTTGAGCTCGGAGTAGGCGTTTCCGTATTCACGTCCGCTGATGAAGATCTCGAAGCGTTCCGCCAGGTCCGGACGGCCGGGCTTCTTCTTCGTCAGCGGCGAGAGGTCGGTCGGGTAGTCGTAGATGAAGGTGGGCTGGATCAACTTCGACTCCACGAAGTGCTCGAAGAAGAGGTTCATGGTCTCTCCGAGGGACGCGTTCTTCGGGGTCTCGACGCCGTGCTGCGCAGCCAGCGCGCGGGCGGACGCGTCGTCGGGGACGAGGTCGAAGTCGACGCCGGAATGCTCCAGCACCGCCTCGCGCATCGTGAGTCTGGCGAACGGCGGCGTCAGGTCGAGCTCCACGCCCTGGTACGTGATATGGGTCGTGCCGAGCACGGCCTGCGCGCAGGTCGACATGATTCCCTCGGCCAGTTCCATCATGCCCTTGTAGTCGGTGTAGGCCTGGTAGACCTCCATCATGCTGAACTCGGGGTTGTGGCGCACGGAGATGCCCTCGTTTCGGAACATCCGTCCGAGCTCGTAGACCCGCTCGAACCCGCCGACGATCAGGCGCTTGAGGTAGAGTTCCGGGGCGATCCGCAGGAACAGGTCGAGGTCCAGCGCGTTGTGGTGCGTGGTGAAGGGCTTGGCGGTGGCGCCGCCGGCGATGACGTTGAGCATCGGGGTGTCGACCTCGATGAAGCCGCGGGTGTCGAGGTATTCGCGCACGGCCTTGATGATCGCGCTGCGGCGGTAGAAGGTCTCCTTCACCTCCGGGTTGACGATCAGGTCGAGATAGCGCTGGCGATAGCGGGTGTCCATGTCCTTCAGACCGTGGAACTTGTCGGGCAGGGGGCGGAGGCATTTCGCCAGCAGCTCGTAGCGGACGACGCGGACGGAGATCTCGCCGCGGTTGGTGCGGAATGCCGTGCCCTCCACGCCCACGAGGTCGCCGAGGTCCAGCCGCTGCCATTCGCCGTAGGCGTCCTCGCCGAGCTCGTCGATCTTGACGAAGAGCTGGATGCGGCCCGTGCGGTCCTGGAGGTCGCAGAAACTCGCCTTGCCCATGCCGCGCTTGCTCATGATCCGACCGGCCATGCACACGGGCTTCCCTTCCATGGTCTCGAAGTCGCCCGTGATATCGGCCGCGTGCTGCGTCACCGGGTATGCAACGGTCTCGAAGGGGTCGTGGCCGGCTGCGCGCAGGTCCTCGAGCTTGGCCGCGCGGATGCGCATCTGCTCGTTCTGCTCGGCCTCGGTCTCGGCCTCGTTTGCGGCACCCGCGAGGGGCAGCCCGTCCGTCCTGTCTTCCGTCATGTCCGCTCCATCCTCCCTGGGTCAATGGTCCCTCACTTGTCCAGAAAAGGCACCGTCGACGGACGGTGCCTCCTGGACGGGGGTGTCCGTCTCCTTTGCCGGAGAGGTCCCTACTCGTTTCCGCGCTCCGGGCGCGAGATCTTGGTGACCTTGTACTTGATCATGCCGCTCGGTGAGTGGACCTCGACGACCTGACCCTTCTTCTTGCCGAGGATGGCGGAGCCGACGGGGGAGTCGCTGGAGATCTTGTTGGAGAAGATGTCCTCCTCCTTGGCCGACACGAGCATGTACTCGGCTTCCTCACCGGAGGACTCCTCGCGGATCTTGACCATGGCGCCGATGGTGACCTTCTGGACGCTGATGTCTTCGTCGTCGATCACCTTGGCGTGCTTGAGGATCGCTTCGATCTCGGCGACGCGGGCCTCGTTCTCGGCCTGGGCGTTCTTGGCGTCGTCGTATTCGGAGTTCTCGGAGATATCACCGAAGGAGAGCGCCTGCTTGATGCGTTCGGCGATCTCGGTGCGGCCTTCGCCCTTGCGGCGGTCCAGCTCGTCCTCGAGCTTGCGGATGCCGATCCAGGTCATCTCGTAAATCTTATGGTCCATGTCCTTGGGGCTCCTTTCGATGGTGCGTCGGTTGATTCCAGAATGGCATTATACCACGGTGTCGCCCGATTCGGGCGTCCCCGCAGGGTCATGAGCGGCGTTCGCTGTCCTTCAAGATGACGTCGTGCGCCCCGCCCTCCAC
>CAXNDY010000107.1:0-5014 GCA_964201095.1 Saccharofermentanales bacterium | reverse complement strand
ACGCCGAGCTGGCGGCCGGTCGCTTCGGAGGCCGCGATCATCCGCTCGCACTGCGCGAGGGAGATCCCCATGGGCTTTTCGGTCAGGACGTGCTTGCCGGCGCGGAGGGCTTCGATCGCCATGTCCGCGTGGAGGGAATGGGGTGTGCACAGGTGGACGACGTCGATCGACGGGTCCTCGAGGACCATCCGATAGTCCGTGGCAGCCGTGCAGCCGTATTTCGCCGCCGACTCAGCGGCCCGCGACGCGACGACGTCGACGACGGTGCGCAGTTCCGAGAAGGGCGAGTCGGAGAGAACGTCGGCATGCGTGCCGTGGATGGCGCCACAGCCGATCAGCGCAGCCTTGAACCGCTTCATTTGTTGGTGCCGTGGACGTCGAGCGTCCGGACCTCGCCGACGTTCTTGCGGGCAGTCGACGCGAAGATCCGCTCCTGCAGCTTCGCCAGGAAGAGGTCTTCGTCGAGGCGGGAGAGGTCGACCCAGCTGTCGGTCCACGAGGAGAGGTGGATGGCGTTGGAGATGGACAGCCCGCGGATGCCCTCGACGCCCGGCGCGAGCATCGGCGTCCCCTGGAGGATGGCTCGGGCCCAGCTGCGCGTGATCACGGCGTACTGGTGTTCGCCCTTCGGGACGGGGACGTCGCAGGTCCAGCACTCCGGCTCGCCGAATCCGCCGCGGAAGTCGCGGTTGAAGTCGCGTTCGGAGACGCGGTTGCGGGAGAAGACCAGCTTCTCGTTCTCGATGACCACCTTGCCCATGTCGCCGGTGACCTCGAGGCGGTTCGTGCCGGGCGCGTCGCCCGTGCTGGTCACGAAGACGCCGGTCGCGCCGTTCTCGTACTCGAAGTAGGCGGTGACGTCGTCCTCGACCTCGATGTCGTGGTACTTGCCGAAGGAGCAGAAGGCGCGGACGCGCCTGGGCATGCCGCAGGTCCACTGCCAGAGGTCGAGCTGGTGCGGGTCCTGGTTGAGCAGCACGCCGCCGCCCTCGCCTTCCCAGGTGGCGCGCCAGCCGCCGGAGTTGTAGTAGCTCTGCGGGCGGTACCAGCTGGTGATGATCCAGTTCGTGCGCTTCAGGGCGCCGAGTTCGCCCGATTGGACCAGGTCGCGCAGCTTCTGGTACAGCGGGTTGGCGCGCTGGTTGTACATGATGCCGAAGACGCGCCCGCTGGCCACGGCCGTCTCGTTCATGATGCGGACGGCCTGGGTGTAGACGCCGGCCGGCTTCTCGACGAGGACGTGCATCCCCTTCCCGAAAGCCTCGACGGCGAGGGTGGGGTGGTCGTAGTGGGGCGTGGCGATGAGCACGGCGTCGACGAGACCGGAGGCGATCATGGCGTCCATCCCGTCGAAGCGGGCGACGCCCTCGCCGCAGTGGTCCACGGCCCAGTCCAGCTGGCTCGGCTTCGTGTCGCAGACGGCGGCCAGCACGACCTCCTTCACTTCGCCCTTCATCAGGTATTCGACGTGGTAGCGGCCCATGTTGCCGAGTCCGACGATGCCGAGTCTCACCTTGTCCATGTCTTGTTCCTCCTCTTGCAGGGGTCTACAGGAAACGCTGCAGGTATGCGAGGCTTCTCGCCAGGCTGTCGAACGGGTCCCCGGGGCAATCGTCCTCCTCGACGGCGTACCATTCCACGCCGGTCTCGCGGCAGGCGGCGAGGATGCCGTCCCAGTCGAGGTTTCCCTCGCCGATCTCCCCGTACACCGTCGCACCGCCGCGCACCGCGACGTCCTTCAGGTGGATGGGACCGACGCGCCCTGCGGCCTTGCGGATCCATTTCACCGGGTCCGCCCCCGCGACCTGCAGCCAGTAGGTGTCGAGGAGGAAGCCGAAGGACTTCGGGTCGGTCGCGTCGAAGAGCAGGTCCATCCCGGTGACGCCGTCGTACTTCTCGAACTCGAAATGGTGGTTGTGGTAGACGAACTTCAGCCCTTCGGCCTGCAGTTCCCGTCCGACGGCACCGAAGTCGCGGGCGAAGCGCAGCACGCCGTCGCGGCTTCCGCGGTACGCGTCCGGCATGGACCCGATGCCGACATACCCGCAGTTCCACAGCCTGTGCTCGCGGATGACCGCGGGCAGGTCGTGGAGGAGGCGGTCCGGGGAGACGTGCGTGACGCAGACCGTCAGGTCCAGTTCCCGGGTCAGGTCGGCCATGAACTGCGGGTCGAAGGGCCCGAGGCCGGAGATCTGGATGGCGGGATAGCCCATCTTCCGGACGCGGCGGAGCGTCTTCCCGATGTCGGCGGGCGTCTTCAGCGAGTCCCGCAGGGTGTAGAGCTGGGCGGCGATGTGCCTGGAGTCCATGATGCGATCCTCCTACAGGTCGGATGTGCGGTCGAAGCCGAGGTAGCTGGGGTCGGTGCGGGTGACGGAAGGCCGCAGGACCTTCAGGTCGCGGAAGCGGACGGAGCTGTAGAAGACGCCGAGGCCGATGCGCCCGCAGGCGGGGTCCGAAAGGGGAGCCGGGTCCTTCAGGTCGACCAGCAGCGCACCATCGAGGAAAATGAAACAGCGGTCCTCGACGGTGCCGGCCTGGACGTGGTAGGAGCGGCCGGGTTCGAGGTGGAAAAGGGAGGTCATGGCCTGCGCCGTGGTTTCGGGATAGCGTTCGATGCCGCTCTTGCCTTCGTACCAGCCGGACAGTCCGGCGATATAGCCGCGGCCGGCGTCGCCCTTCCCTTCGTCCCACCCCTCGGAGCGCCATGTGAAGTTGAGGTCGTGGTCGCAGGGAGGGACGGTCTGCGCCGTGAAGTCCAGGAGGACGTTTCCGGGGTAGAGCGTGCGACTGTAGACGAAGCCCCCGGCATTGGCCTGGATGCGGCCCCAAAGCCAGCCGTCCTCGACGGACCAGTCCCCGGCGGGGACGAGGAAGTCCTCCGCAAGGCTCTCGCGGGAGAAGGGGCGGTCGTAGAGGACGTCGGCGCGGTCGAGGTCCAGGGAGAAACCCAGGATGCCGTTCAGTTTCATCGCGCGGATGCCTTCTGCATGGTTCTCCCTTTCCCTAGAGCGAGAAATTGGACAGCTCGAAGATCCGGTCCGCAAGATACAGGGCGATGCCGCGGATGGACTCCTCGGGGCCGATGTCGACCTTTTCGAACTGCACGCTCCGGGCGAACAGCTCGTTCACGCGGGAGCGCGCCTCGGCGACGGCGGTGCGGTAGATGGAGTCCTCGGTCAGCAGGACGTCGCCGTTGAGGATGATGCGCTGCGGGTTGAAGAGGTTGATCACGTTGGCGAGACCGATCCCGAGATATTCGCCGCAGGTGCGCAGGATGGCCGCGACGTCCGGGTCTCCCCCCGCCGCGGCCGCCCGCACGTCCGCGAAGTCGAGCGGTTCAGCCCGGCCCGCCAGCCTTGCGCGAAGCACGGAGCAGCGGCCCTGCTCCATCGCTTCCCGGCACTGGCCGAGGACGGTCTCGACGGAGCACATCAGCTCGAGGCAGCCGTGGTTGCCGCAGAAGCAGGGCGGTCCGTCCTTCTGGACGGTGGTGTGTCCGAGCTCGCCGATCACGGCCTCGTTGATCTGTCCGTTGAAGAAATCGATGATGCCGACGCCCATGGCGAGGTCCATGAAGACGACGTGGCGCTCGGTCTCGTCCATCTTCTGGCGGAGGCGCCAATGGGCCTTGGTCAGCGAGCTGTTCTGGACGAAGACGGGCAGTCCGAACTGGCCTTCGAAATACCGCTTGAGCGAAAGACCCTTCCAATGCATGCTGCTGGACACGATCAGGCGGTCGTCGTTGAGGACGAGCCCCGAAAGGGCGATGCCGATGCCGGCGATGGCGTCCAGACCGGACAGGCGACCCTCCTCGACGAGCCCGGTGACTTCCCGTCGGACGAGGTCGAGCATCTCCTTGTCCAGCATCGGGTGGTCGAGCCGGATCTCCCTGGTCACACGGGGCGTGCCGACGAGGTCGGTCAGCGAGACGTGGATGCGGTCGGCACCGATGTCGATGCAGACCACGGTGAACGCGGCGGGGTTGTATTCGAGCAGCGTCGCCTTGCGTCCGACATCGCGCTTCTCGATGGTGCCGGTCTCGACGAGCAGGCGCTTCTCGAGCAGGAACCCGACGATGTTGGTCACCGAAGACGAACTGAGGCCCGTGGTCCGGGCAATCTCGGGGCGCGCTGCGGGACCCCGCTGACGCACGAGGTTCAGCACCTTGAGGCGGTTGATCTTCTGCATGAGCTGGACGTTGCCGATGGGTTCGAGATTCTGCAAGTGGTCCACCTTCCCTCGCTCGATGATACTATCGGGCGTTGATGAAATCAATGAATTCGACCAGCCCTTCGACCATCTCGCCGCAGACCTTTTCGCCGAGGGCGCGGTCGGCCCGCTCCGGGAAGCCCATGACCCCGACCTCGATCTCCTTGCGCTGGTACACGTGCGGCACGACGAAGGGGTGGTCGATCGACTTCTCGGAGATCTCGAACCAGTCCTGGTCGGAGCGCATCATGCGGGACGTTTCCGGGTCATCCATGACGATGCGCGGCCGGACCTGTTCGGGGTGCCAGTACATCATCAGGGAGGTCTCGACCTCGCCGGCGTGGAAGTCGTGCTCGGGCTCCATCCGGAAGTAGGAGAGCCAGGTCGGCGAGAGGTTCCAGACCTCCACGAGGGACAGCGAGACGTTCGGGGCCGCGTTGCGCTTGAGGAACATCTGCAGGGTGCTCTTCAGGGCGACGCGGTTGTCGGTGCCGGCGTGGCCGAGCAGCACGACGATCTTCTCGAACCCCATGCGGACGAGCTCGGTGCAGATGTCGCCCAGATACAGCGAGAAGACGGACGGGCTGATGTTGATCGTGCCGGGAAGCTCCCCGCCGGAGTAGCAGTAGGGCACGGTCGGAGCGACGATGGCGTTCAGTCGGTCGCCGGCGCGCAGCGCGACCTCCTGGCAGTTGTGGATGTCGACGCACAGCGGCAGGTGGTAGCCATGCTGTTCGACGACGCCCACGGGGATGATGACGGTACGGAGGGTCTTCAGGGTGTCGCGGACTTCGTCGACGGT
>CAXNDY010000106.1:0-5016 GCA_964201095.1 Saccharofermentanales bacterium | reverse complement strand
CATGCGAAACGACGGCGTGGATCCCGTCCTCGGGCCATCCCGCCTCCGCGAGAAGTTCCGCGCTGCGGGCGCAGTGCCGTTCGGGCCATTGCTCGTAATCGAGGTCGTGGACGAGGCCGATCGCTCCCCACTTCTCGACGTCCTCGCCGGCCTTCCGCGCGAAATGGCGCATCGTCGCCTCGACGCAGAGCGCGTGGACCTTGAGGCGCGGGCTCTGGTTGTACTGCTCGAAGAGGGTCATCGCGCTCGCGCGGTCGATCGGGAATCCGTCGCTGGTCATTCTCGGCTCCTCCACTTCGGGTCCTCTTCCGAGGGTCCTCTTCCCACTCTACCGTCCACGGGGAGGGCGGTCAACCGTCCGCGGGCAGGCCGGTCGACGGTTCGTGGCCGCAGTCTGCGAAACCGGACCGGATTTGTCCCCCAAACGTCCCCGGACTCCCCCACCTGTCGGTTCGCGCATCCCGCGCCGGACTCCGGAGGCGCTAGGATGGAATGCAAGGGGGAAGGATTCCACGCCGTGGGACCTCCCTCCCGCCGTCAGGAGGCGGCCGCGGACATGGACAGGAAGACGGGACGACGTTTCGATCCCGGAGGCCGCAGGTTGGCTGCGACCTGTCTGCCGGAAGGGCTGGGCGCCCTTCCCTACTTCACCGCCGAGGAGTTGCTGGCAAGCTTGTCGCGGCGCGGGGAGACCTACACGCGGAACGGGATCCGCGCAGTCCTCGCACGACTGCTCCTGACCGGACGGATCCGTCAGGTCGACCGCGGCATCTTCAGCGCGCGGGGCTGCGGTTCGACCGGCGAAGTCCCACCGGTCTCCCTCTACCTCGGCGGCCGCAGGTTCCGGCCTCGCCCAGAAGGCGCCCACCTCGCCTTCTACGCCTGGTGCCGGAAGTGCATCGAAGGGCGTCCGCTGTCGCTCCTCGACAGCGACTGGCTCGGGTCTCTGGGTATCGGTCCGCCGCCCGGGCAGGCCGTTCTCCTGCTCGAGACCGACCGCGGCTCCGTTGCCGGCCTGCGCGGCGTCGTCGCGGACCACGGACTCGCACCACTTCGAGACGCCTTCCCCGGCCACCGGTTCCTCGTCCGGGCGCTGCCTTCGTATGCGCCCCTCGAGTCGACGCGGGGCATCGACCACCCCTGTCTGGAGAGGATCCTGATCGATGCCTTCGCCGACGGGACCTGCCGGAACGAGGAGGTCTTCGGTCGTCTGGGAGAGGCGGAGTACGACGTCTTCCTCCATCGCATGCTCGCGGGCTATGGCGTCAGCCTCCGCATGGCATCGCGCTACGCGCAGGCCAGACATCTGGGAGGGGCCTGGCCGGAACGTCTTCTGTCCTGCGAAGGACTGGACCTCTATTGCCGGGAGGAACGGGCGGACTTTCCTGTGCTCACCGCGCCCGCTTCGGCCATGAGTCGCTCGATCGCATCGATCGTCTTCGGAATCGAAGGAGACAGGTCGACGCAGCCGTCTTCCGTGACCAGGGCGTCGTCTTCGATCCGGATGCCCATCCCCCACTCGGGGACGTACAGCCCGGGTTCGACGGTGAACACCATTCCGGCTTCGATGGGGACGGACCGGCTTCCGATGTCGTGCACGTCCAGCCCGAGGTGATGCGACACGCCGTGCCAGAAGTATTCGTCGACCTGGTCGCGGCGTTCCAGCACCTTCAGGTCGCGGAGCCCGAGGTAGGCCGCCTCGCGGCTGGCCTCGTTCACGTCGCGGACCACGACGCCGGGACGAAGGGCCGCGAAGGCGGCTTCCTGGCATCGCAGGACGAGGGAGTACAGTTCGCGCTGGCGCGGGGAGAACCGGCCGTTCGCCGGGAGGCTGCGGGAAATGTCGGCGTTCAGACCGCCGAACGTCGCGCCGACATCGATCTGGACGAGGTCGCCGTCCTCGATGCGCGCGGTGGGCTTGTCGTAGTGGAGGAAGAAGGCGTTGCGGCCCGTGGCGACGATCGACGGGAAGGCAGGTTCGGCGCAACCTTCCCGCGCGATGGCGTAGCGGAAGGCGGCCGCCATTTCATATTCCATGGCGCCGGGGCGGCAGGCGGCCGCCATGGCTTCGATCCCCCGTCCGGTGCGCTCGATGGCGACGCGGAGAAGGGCGACTTCCTCGGGCTTCTTCAGGGAGCGCAGGGCGGCCAGGCGGCTGTGGACGTTCTCCACGAGGACGTGCGGGTGGTCGGCGTGGATCCGGGACGCGAAGCGGTGGACCGGGTCGTCCCCGGGATGTGCGTCGTAGCCGCTCAGGTCGAGCGAGACGCTGCGATAGGAACCGGAATCGATCAGGTCCTTGAACTCCGTCTCGTAGCGGTCGAGGGTCCTGACGCTGGCGATGCCCGAGACCGAAGCGGCCTCCTCCGGGGAGGACCGTCTGCCGGTCCAGCGTTCGCGCTGCGCGTCCTTGGGGCGGAGGAAGAGCCGTTCCTCGACCCGACCGTCGTGCTTCGCGATCAGGAGAACGGCCTCGGGCTCCTCGAAGCCCGTCAGGTAGAAGAAGCTGCGGTCGGCGAGGAAGATGTGCTCGGAGTCCGCCGAACGACGTGGCGCACGGCCCGCGAAGACGAGGAGGACCGTATCCTCCTCGAGGGCTCTCGCCAGGTCGGTCCGGTTCTGCGTGAAGAAGGGAGCGGAGAGTCCGAGGGTCCCTGCGTTCGTTTCCATGGCGTCGGTCCTCCTGTGGTTCCCTAGGGAGCGTACGCATCGATTATCCCATATACGGGAGCCGGTTGCACGAGGATTGTCCGGTTCCGCCGCTTCGTGCTAAAAATCCGTACCATCGTCGTTTGCCAACCCTCCTGCGATGTGGTAGAAAAGTGTGGGGACTTCCTTGAGACGTCGTCCTCCCCACCTTTGAAAGGAGACCCTCCATGCCGCATCGCATCGTCATTCTCGGAGCCGGCTACGCAGGAATCGAAGCCGCGCTGCATCTCAACAAGAAAGGCCGCAAGGACGACCTCGAGATCGTCCTGATCGACCGGCACCCCTACCACACCCTGCTGACCGAGATCCACGAAGTGGCCGGCAATCGCGTCGGCGAGGATTCGGTCCGCATCAACCTCAAGGACATCTTCCGCGACACCCGTGTCCAGCTGGTCCAGGACTCCATCGTCCATTTCGACTTCGAAGCGAAGACCCTCGCCTCCGAAACCACGGTCTACCCCTATGACCACCTCATGCTCGCCATCGGCTCGGCACCGAACTTCTACGGAATCCAGGGCATGGCGGAGAACGCCCTGACCCTCTGGTCCCTCGAGGACGCCGTCCGCATCCGCGACCACATCAAGGAATGCTTCCGCAAGGCCGCCGTCGAGAAGGACGAGATGGAACGCGCCCGTCTCCTGACCTTCGTGGTCGGCGGCGCCGGCTTCACCGGCGTCGAGATGGTCGGCGAGCTCGCCCACTGGACGCGTGCCCTTGCCAAGCAGAACGACATTCCCTTCTCCGAGGTCCGCGTCGTGATCGTCGACCTGCTCGACCGCGTGCTTCCCGTCCTGGACGCCAAGAACTCCCTGAAGGCGCACAGGAAGATGGAGAAGATGGGCGTCGAGGTCCTCCTCAGCGCCTGCATCAACGAGCTCACGACGGAGTACGTCGACCTCGGCGACGACCGCATCCAGACGCGCACCCTGATCTGGGCCGCCGGCGTCCGCGCGACGCACGAGACCGACACGCTGGGCCTTCCCACCGTCGGCGGCGCCCGCCGTATCCAGGTCGACTCCTACTGCCGCACCGGCAAGCCCGGCGTCTACGCCATCGGCGACGTAGGCGGCCTGTCCCCCGAAGGCGGGAAGCCCTACCCCGCCATGGTCGAGACCGCGCTGCAGACCGGCGATGGCGCTGCGGAGAACGTTCTGGCCGATATCCGCGGCAAGCAGCCGAAGAAGGTCGAAGTCAAGTTCCACGGCATCATGGTCTGCATCGGCAACTACTTCGCCGTATCCGACATCATGGGCAAGCGCCTTCCGAGCTGGCTGTCGCTGACCATGAAGTTCCTCGTCAACTGCCATTACCTCTATGGGATCCGCGGCCTCGCCGGTCCCTGGAACTACCTCCACGACGAGATCCTGTTCCGCAGGCAGAAGGAGTCCTTCCTCCAGCGGCACTACACCAAGATGCAGCCGGCCTGGTGGGGCGCTCCGCTCCGCGTGTTCCTCGGCGCGATGTGGCTCTATGAAGGCATCAAGAAGATCGTCGACGGCTGGTTCGTCGAGCCCAAGCTCGCCGCGTTCCTCGGGATGACGGTCGGCGGCTCGGATGCGACCGGCGGCGCGACCGGCGCCGAAGGCGGAGTCGTAGACGCGGTCAAGAACTACGCCGACATCCTGAACGTCAACATCCTCGGCCTCCTCCACGGCACCCTCGTCAAGGAGTCCCTCGTGGGCACCCTGACTCAGGCCGTCCAGGGCGAACCGCGACTGATCTTCAAGGTGCTCCTCTTCCACTACGGCGATTTCGATCTCGTGCACTGGCTGCTCCAGAACATCGTCATCGCGACCGATGGGCTGGCCATGTTCTTCCAGGTTCTCGTCGTGATCTTCGAGGTCCTCGTCGGCCTGATGTTCCTCGGCGGCATGTTCACTTTCCTCGGGTCCGTGATCTCGTTCGCCCTCATGGTCATGTTCATCACCTCCACCGGCATCTACGACAGCACCTGGTGGATGGTCTTCGCATCGATCGCCTGCATGAGCGGCGTGGGTCGCGCCTTCGGCCTCGACACCTACGTCCTTCCCTACCTCAACCGGGTGTGGGACTACTCCATGAAGAACAAGCGGCTGAAGCTCTTCTTCGGCAAGAAACGCCGCGCATGAACCGGACGACGGCCCCCGATGGGTACCCCCTGTCGGTCCTGAAGCCGGAACTGCTGGAACTGGAACGCCGGCTTCGAGAGGATCTCGGGGCCGGCGGCCCCTTTCTTCGGCGAGAAGGCCTGCGCCTGCTGGATAGCGGGGGCAAGCGGCTGCGTCCGGCCATGACGATCTCCGCAGGCCACCTCGGCGCCTACGAGCG
>CAXNDY010000105.1:0-5025 GCA_964201095.1 Saccharofermentanales bacterium | reverse complement strand
GACGAAGACGCGGCCTGTCCCGGTCGCTTCCGTCTTCTTCGCGGAGCGGATCCGCGCAAGGACCAGAGCTACGCGCTCTACATGCTCGGCCAGGACGTCCTCGCGCACCTGCTCCTCCCGGTCGGCGGGCTCGAGAAGAGCGAGACGCGCGCCATCGCCGCCCGCCTCGGCCTCGCCGTCTCTGATAAGCCCGACAGCCAGGAGATCTGCTTCATCCCCGACGACGACCACGCCGCCTACGTCCTCGCGCATCGGCCCGGAGCCGGTCGTCCCGGCCGCTTCGTCGACTGCGGCGGCCGCGTGCTCGGCACCCACGGCGGGGTCCACCGCTTCACGGTCGGACAGAGGAAGGGACTAGGAAAGGCCTTCGGCCAGCGCACCTACGTGGTCTCGATCGACGCGGCGAGCGGCGACGTCGTCCTCGGCGGCGATGCGGACCTGTTCCGCAGCGAAGCGCGCGTCGACGACGTCCGCTTCACCCGTCCGGAGTATCGCGAGGAGGTGGACGCGGCCGGAACCGAGGGACTGCCGGTCCTCGCGCAGGTCCGCTACGGTACGCGCGCCTCGCCTGCCCTGCTTTCCACCTTGCCGGACGGCACGCTCCGGCTCGCGTTCGAGCCGCCCGTGCGGGCGGTCACACCGGGGCAGGCCGCCGTCTTCTATCGGGGGGACGAGGTGCTGGGCGGGGGGACGATCCTGCGGACGACGCCGCGGGAATAGGGAGGCTTGACAGGCCTCCCTTTTCTTTGTAGAATCATTACATAGTAATCCTATAAGATATATAGGAAATGAGGAGACCCCATGACCAGGATCTATGGAAACCTGACGGAACTGATCGGCAACACACCCCTGCTCGAGGTCCAGCGCTTCTCGGCGGAAAAGGGATTGGGCGCGCGCGTCCTGGCCAAGCTGGAGTACTTCAACCCGGCGGGCAGCGTCAAGGACCGCATCGGGTATGCGATGATCCAGGATGCCGAGAACCGCGGCGTGCTGAAGAAGGGCGCCACCATCATCGAAGCCACCTCCGGGAACACCGGGATCGCCCTGGCCTTCGTCGCAGCCGCAAAAGGCTACAAGCTGGTCCTCACGATGCCCGAGACCATGAGCGTGGAACGACGCATGCTCGCCCGGGCGCTCGGTGCTGAGATCGTCCTCACGCCGGGTCCTGAAGGCATGAAGGGCGCGATCCGGATCGCGGACGAGATCGCCGCGAAGACGCCGGGCTCCTTCGTGCCCTGGCAGTTCGACAACCCGGCGAACCCGGATATCCACCGCAGGACCACCGCGGAGGAGATCTGGCGCGACACCGACGGGCAGGTCGACGTCTTCGTCTCCGGCGCAGGCACGGGAGGAACCGTCACCGGCGTCGGGGAGGTCCTGAAGAAGCGCAACCCCAGGGTCTGGATCGTCGCCGTCGAACCCGACGATTCGCCCGTCCTGTCGGGCGGAAACCCCGGCCCGCACAAGATCCAGGGCATCGGCCCGGGATTCGTGCCGAAGGTGCTCAACCGCGATGCGATCGATGAAGTCTTCCGCGTCAGGAACGAGGAGGCCTTCGCCGCCTCCCGGCTCCTGGCACGCACGGAGGGGCTCCTCGTGGGCATCTCCTCCGGCGCCGCCGCCCACGCGGCCGCGGTGGTCGCCTCTCGTCCGGAATTCAAGGGCAAGACGGTCGTCGTGCTGCTGCCGGACACCGGCGAGCGCTACCTGTCGACCGCGCTCTATCAGGAGGCGTAAGGTCGGATAGGGCTTCACAGGGCCGATGCACGCAGGGGGAACGGGTCGTTCGGCGCAGACTGGACGGCTCGTTCTTTTTGCCGTCCAATAATTCGACTATCAAAATATCGGTCGATGTGATACGGTGAGTCATCGCCCCATCCGCCCGCTGACAGAAGGAGACCGTTGCCGATGAAGCTTCCCGAACTCCGCATCGCCGACCTCGTCGCCCGCGTGCCCATCCTCCAGGGCGGCATGGCCGTGCGCATCTCCACCGCCCCGCTCGCCGCGGCCGTCGCCAACGAAGGCGGCATCGGCATCCTCGCGGGCACCGGCATGGAGCCCGAAGAGCTTCGCGACGAGATCCGCAGGACGCGCAGCCTCACGGACGGCATCGTCGGCGTGAACGTGCTGTTCGCCGTCAACCGGTTCGCCGACCTCGTGAAGACGGCCATCTCGGAGAAGATCGACCTGGTCGTCTCCGGCGCAGGATTCTCCCGCGACATGTTCGGCTGGGGCCGCGAGAGCGGAACGCCGATCGTGCCCGTCGTCTCCTCGGCCAAGCTGGCCGTCCTCGCCCAGAAGATGGGCGCGGCCGCCGTCGTCGTCGAAGGCAAGGAAGCGGGCGGGCACCTCGGTACCGACCGTCCCATGCGCGACATCCTGCCGGAAGTCCGGGCCGCGGTCGGCATCCCGGTCCTCGGCGCGGGCGGCGTGATCGACGGATACGACATCGCCGCGACGATGCGGCTCGGCGCCGACGGCGTGCAGATGGGCACGCGCTTCGCCGCGAGCTTCGAGTCGAACGCCTCCGAGGAATTCAAGCGCATGTACGTCGAGGCCCGGCCCGAGGACGTGGTCCTCGTCCACAGCCCCGTCGGACTTCCCGGACAGGGTCTGCGCAACCGCTTCTTCACCCGCATCGAGAAGGGGGAGCACCACGACGACGCCCCCTGCCAGAACTGCCTCAAGCGCTGCAGCCACAGCTTCTGCATCATGGACGCGCTCGTCAACGCGAACCGCAACGGCAACCCCGAGCGGGCGCTGATCTTCTGCGGCGAGTGCGTCGACCGGATCCACGAGATCCTCTCCGTGCCCGACATCTTCCGCAACCTGCTCCGCGAAGCGGCGCTGGCCTGATCTTCCGCATCTGTTCCGCTGACCGCCTTCCTATGGTACAATCGTCTCGCGTTTTCGCACAAACAACGCGGCCGTACCTGGACCGCGGCAGGAGGATCAACCACATGGCAGTCGAGATCGAGAAGAAAGAGAACAGCACCGTCGTCCTGACGATCGACGTGGACAAGGACACCTTCGCCAAGGCGATGCAGCGCTCCTTCACCAAGAACGCCCGGAAATTCAACATCCCGGGATTCCGTCCGGGCAAGGCTCCCATGAGCGTCGTGCTCAAGTACTACGGCGAAGGCGTCCTCTATGACGACGCCGTCGACGCCTGCATCAACGAGGCCTACCCACAGGTCGTCGTGGAGCATGGGCTGGAACCCGTCTCGAAGCCCGAGATCGACATCCTCGAGATCGGCGGCGCCAAGGGACTGAAATTCACCGCGACGATCACCGTCAAGCCCGAAGTCCAGCTCGGCAAGTACCTCGGCGTGTCCGCCGAAAAACCGGAGTTCCCCGTGGCCGAAGAGGACGTCGACCGCGACCTCGACCGCGTCCGCGAGCGCAACGCCCGCATGGTGCCCGTCGAGGGCCGCCCCGTCGCCGATGGCGACACGGTCACGATCGACTACAAGGGCTCCGTCGACGGCGTCCCGTTCGATGGCGGATCGGCCGAAGGACATGACCTCAAGATCGGCTCGAACAGCTTCATCCCGGGCTTCGAGGCCCAGCTCGTCGGTCACTCCGCCGGCGAGGAATTCGACATCGACGTCACGTTCCCCGAGGACTACCAGAGCGAAGACCTCCAGGGAAAGAAAGCGGTCTTCGGGGTGAAGATCCACGCCGTCAAGTTCCGCGAACTGCCCGTCCTCGACGACGAGTTCGCCAAGGACGTCAGCGAATTCGACACGCTCGCGGCCTACCGCGACAGCCTCCGCGCGAAGCTCGTCGAAGCGTCCGTGCAGAAGGCCGGACACGCCTTCGAGGAGAACGTCCTGAAGGAAGTCGTCGCGGTCTGCACCGTCGAGATCCCCCACGTGATGGTCGACAAGGAAGTCGACCACATGGTCGAGGACTACGGCCAGCGCATCCGCTACCAGGGCCTCGAACTCGAGAAGTACCTCGAATACGTCGGTCAGACGATGGACGACTTCCGCAAGGGCTTCGAGGAGATGGCCTCCGTCCGCGTCAAGACCCAGCTCGTGGTCGAAGCGGTCGGCAAGACCGAGAAGCTCACGGCCTCCGACGAGGAAGTCGAAGAGGAGATCGCCCGCATGGCGACCCTGTACGGCATGCAGGCCGAGGAGCTGAAGAGCCGCATCCATGAAGGCGAGGACGGTTTCCTGCGGGAGAACGTCGTGTCCCGCAAGGCCATCGCCCTGCTCGTCGCCGCCGCGAAGTCCGTGAAGCCCGCCGCGGTCAAGCCCGCGAAGGCCGAGAAGCCTGCAAAGGCGGAGAAGGCCGAGAAACCCGCGAAGGCGCCCAAGGCCGAAAAGGCGGAGAAACCCGCGAAGCCGGCGAAGAAGTCCGAGTGAGGACCGTCACATAGGTTTCAGCGAAGAGCAGAGAAAGACAATACAATCCCCCTATCGACACCGCGACGGGCGCTTTCGAGGCGTCCGTCGGCTTCTGGAAGGAGAGTCCACCCCATGAGTCTCGTACCGATGGTCATCGAACAGACCAACCGCGGAGAAAGGTCCTACGACATCTTCTCACGCCTTCTCAAGGAACGCATCATCATGCTCAGCGACGAGGTCAACGAGGTCACCGCGAGCCTGGTCACGGCCCAGCTGCTGTTCCTCGAAGCCGAGGATCCCGACAAGGACATCCAGTTCTACATCAACAGCCCCGGCGGACTGATCACGGCCGGCTTCATGATCTACGACACCATGCAGTACATCAAGCCCGACGTCCAGACGATTTGCGTCGGAATGGCCGCCAGCATGGGCGCGTTCCTGCTCGCCGCCGGAGCTCCCGGCAAGCGCTTCGCGCTGCCCAATGCCGAGGTGATGATCCACCAGCCCAGCGGCGGAGCCCAGGGCCAAGCCACCGACATCCGTATCGCCGCCGACCAGATCGGCAAGACGCGCAAGCGCCTCAACAAGATCCTTGCCGAACGCACCGGCCAGCCGATGGAGAAGATAGACGTCGACACCGAGCGCGATTTCTGGATGACCGCCGAAGAGG
>CAXNDY010000104.1:0-5087 GCA_964201095.1 Saccharofermentanales bacterium | reverse complement strand
CATCGACGAGCGTGTCGAATCCGGCCTTCATGAGTTCGGCGACGCCGCCGCACAGCACGGCCTGTTCGCCGAAGAGGTCGGTCTCGGTCTCGTCCTTGAACGTGGTCTCGATGACGCCGGCGCGCGCGGCGCCGATGCCGGCGGCGTAGGCGAATCCGATGTCGCGGGCCTTGCCGGTCGCGTCCTGATGGACGGCGACGAGGGCTGGGACGCCGCGGCCCGAGGTGAACTGGCTGCGCACGGTGTGTCCGGGGCCCTTCGGAGCGACCATGAAGACGTCGACGTCGGCGGGCAGAACGACGCGGCCATAGAGGATGTTGAAGCCGTGGGCGAAGGCGATGGCCTTTCCAGCCGTGAGGTTCGGGGCGATGTCGGCGAGATAGAGGTCGTGCTGCTTCTCGTCGTTGACGAGGATCATGATCACGTCGGCCTTCTTGACGGCATCGGCGGTCTTCATGACCTTGAGGCCCGCATCCTCGGCCTTCTTCCAGGAGGGGCTTCCGGCGTAGAGGCCGACCACGACGTCGAGACCGCTTTCATGCAGATTTCGCGCATGGGCGTGTCCCTGGCTGCCGTAGCCGATCACGGCGACAGTCTTGCCCTTGAGGGCCGCGGTGGTGCATTCGGAGTCCTTGTAGATCTTCTTCATCGGTTCTCCTCCTTTGATTCGGCTTCCATGGTGCGGTCGCCGCGTTCGATGGCGATGGCGCCGGCCCGGACGACTTCGAGGACCCCGTAGGGCTCGAGCATGTCGACCAGGGCGCCGGTCTTGTCGGTGGTGCCTGTGGCTTCGATGGTGAGGGTGGAAGGGGAGACGTCCACGACATGGGCGCGGAAGATCGAGACGACCTGCAGGATCTCCATCCGTTTGGTCGCATCGGCGCGGACCTTGACGAGGACGAGTTCGCGGGTGAAATGCTCCGCAGGAGGCAGGTGGCGGATCATCAGGACATCCATGAGCTTGTGGAGCTGCTTGACGAGCTGGTCGACGAGGGCGTCGTCGCCGTCGACGCAGATCGTGATGCGGGAGACCGCGGGGTTGCGGGTCGTTCCGACCGCGAGGCTCTCGATGTTGAAGCCACGGCGGGAGAAGAGGCTGGCGACTCTGGCGAGGACGCCCGCCCGGTTCTCGACCAGTACGGACAACGTCTGGCGCATGTTCTGCAGTCCCTCCTTTTCGTTCCTTCGACGTTACCACGAAAGGTCCGCTCCGACAATCGTCCGGAAGGTCGGATTGGATATCGGACAGGAAATGACCAGAATCCTTCTATGATATAATCGAATCGATTGGACTGGGGGTGCCCTGTGGGGGCATCCGGGGTCGCGATGCGGGGGAGTGCACATGGAAGAGGTCGCAGGACGCGGACATGAGCGCGCGGTGAGCGCGGAGTCCTTGCTTCAGGGACTTTCCGGATTCATGGAAGAGGGTCTCGCCGTTCAGGAGATCGTCCTCGACGCGAAAGGCGTTCCCGTCGATTACCGGATACTGAACGTCAACGACGCCTACACGACGTTGACCGGGATTCCCCGCGACATGGCCGAGGGTCGACTCGGCAGCGTCGTCTACAAAACCACTCCTCCCCCCTGCCTGACCCGTTTCGCCGAGGTGACCCGCACGATGCGCTCCGCGCGCTTCGAACTCTGCATCCCCCCGGATGAACGCTTCTACCGTGTCGTGGTCTTCAGCCCCGAACCCGGGGTCTTCGTGACGGTATTCGCCTCCGGTCCGTCGGATGGATCGGTTTCCCTGCCGGTCCCCAACGAGAAGGACGCGGCCAATCTCCAGGTGACCCTGCACGCCATCGGCGATGCGGTCGTGATGACCGACCTCAAGGGGTTCGCGACGCTCATGAACGAGGCCGCGGAGACGATGACCGGCTGGACGCTGGCGGAAGCCTCCCTTCTTCCGCTCGACGAGGTCCTCGTCTTCCGGAGCGAGTCCTCCGAAGAACAGATCGAGAACCCCATCGGCGCCGTCCTGGAAACCGGTCGACCCCGCAAGACCGCCAATGAGACGGTGCTGGTCTCGCGGTCGGGGCGGAACATCGCCATCGAGGGCAGCGCATCCCCCATCCGTTCGCCGGAAGGCCGCCTCAATGGCGCCGTCCTCGTACTGCGCGACGTCACGAAGGAGAACCTGGATCGCAGGCGCATCGAGTTCCTCAGCCTCCACGACCCTCTGACAGGATTGCACAACCGACGCTACTACGACCTGCAGCTCCCGGGTCTGTCCACCGCCGCCCGGATGCCCGTCGCCGTGGTGATGGGGGACGTGAACGGCCTCAAGATCGCCAACGACGTCTTCGGCCACAGCCTCGGCGACCGTCTCCTCTATGAAGTCGCGGACGTGCTCAGGAGCTGCATCGACAAGAAGGACCTGCTCGTGCGCATGGGCGGAGACGAGTTCATCATGGTGCTTCCCGGCGTCACGGCGGCCGAGTCCGAGGCCCTCTGCGACCGCATCCGCGCCGGATGCACCGGCCTCCGCGTCGGCGTGCTGCCCGTCAGTCTCTCCCTGGGCACGGCGGTCTGGGACGACCCCGAACGCTCGCTCGATGATGCGATCCATCTGGCCGAGAACGTCATGTACAAGAGCAAGCTGATCGAGAACCACGCCTTCCGCAGCACGCTGCTGACCTCGATCAAGGAGCTGCTCTTCGACCGCTGTCTCGAGACCGACCTCCACACGGAGCGTCTGGCAGCCTGCTGCAGCCGCATCGCCGATGCCATGGGACTTTCAGAGAAGGACCGGACCGACCTGGAGATCCTCTCCATGCTGCATGACATCGGCAAGATCGCCGTGCGCGAAAGCATCGTCTTCAAGCCGACTGCGCTCGACGAAGCCGAGTGGCTCGAGATGAAGCGGCACACCGAGGTCGGCTACCGCATCGCCCAGGCCACCCCCGAACTGTTCCACATCGCCGAGGCGATTCTCGCGCACCACGAGCGCTGGGACGGCACCGGCTATCCGCAGGGATCGGTGGGGATGAACATCCCCCGGCTCGCCCGGATCCTGACCATCGCCGACTCGTTCGACGCGATGACCCACTACCGCCCGTTCCGCGACGCCATCAGTCTCGACGAGGCGGCCGAGGAGATCCGGAAGGGCGCCGGCCGGCAATTCGACCCCTACATCGCGGATATCTTCCTGAAAAAGGTCCTGGAGCCTACACCCGAAGGCCAGGAATAGGTTACAATCCTCTCGGGAAGGTCGAAGACCTGTCCTTGAGGAGGATCGTTTCGATGCAGGAGAAGGTCGTCATCATCGGAGCTGGAGTCGCAGGACTTGCCCATGGTTGAGCACCCACACCGGAAGCCCGCGCTTCTCGATGATCTCCGCTGGTGCGAGGCGCTGACGCAGCGCCATTCGAAGTCGTTCCACCTCGCCTTCCGGACCCTTCCGAGGGAGAAGGCCGAGGGGGTCTGGGCGGTATATGCCTTCTGCCGGCTGTTCGACGACGCCGTCGACGTACCTTCCGAGTCGGAGGACTTCGACCTGCTCCGCATGCAGTGGTCCCGCTTCGTGGAGGGGGAGACGCCGGATACCCACATGTGGCGGGCGCTCCGCTACGAATTCGCCCGCTTCGGCCTGGAGCGCGGCCCGTTCGAAGAACTCGTCGCCGGCCTCGACACCGACCGCTCCTTCCGCCAGCCCAATAGCGACGCCGAATTGGCGAGGTACTGCCACCGGGTGGCCGGGACGGTCGGCCTGATGCTGCTTCCCATCCTCGCGTCGGCACCGGCGGCCCGCGAGGCGCTGCGCCCCACGGCCGAGCGACTCGGCGATGCGATGCAGATGACCAACATCCTGCGCGACGTCGGAGAAGACCTCGCGCTGGGGCGGATCTACCTGCCGGCGGACCGGATGCGCGCGTTCGGGGTCACCGAGGAGATCCTGGCCGCGAGGCAGCCCACGGAAGGATTCCGCGCGTTGTGGGAATCCCTGGCGACGACCGCCGAGGGCTGGTATGCCGAATTCCACGGCTCGATCCACCTCTACGACGCCGACTGCCGCCGTTCGCTGCGCATCGCATCGCATGCGTATCGTGCGATTCTTCACGAAGTGCGCCGCCATGGGTATGATTGCCTGACCCGGCGCAATTCGGTGCCGGCCTGGAAAAAAGCCGCGATTTCCATTGGAGGTTGGTTCGCTTGAGTCCCTGGATCGGTATCGCCTTATCGTTCGCCTATGTCTTTCTGGTCATCGGGGTCTCGACCGTGCTCATGCAGCGCGGGTGGATCCAGGGAGAAGCCAGTCGCAAGACCGTCCACTTGCTGGTCTCCAACTGGTGGCTGATCGCCATGTGGGCCTTCACGAGCCCCATCTGGGCCGCCGTGGTTCCGGCCGCCTTCGTGCTCATCAACTACGCCTCGTATCGGTTCGGCATCTTCTCCGCCATGGAACGGGGGGGAGGGAAGGAGGACCTCGGCACGGTGTGGTACGCCGTCTCGATGCTGGTCCTCGCACTGACCACCTTCTCCGCGCCGTTCCACCCCTGGGTCGGAGCGGTCGGCATCCTGGCCATGGGCTATGGAGATGGATTCGCCGCCGTGGTCGGCAAGCGTTTCGCCCGCACGCGCTTCCCCGGGTCGAAGAAGTCGCTGGAAGGTTCGGCCGTCCTCTTCGCTTCCGTCTTCGCGACGACCGCCCTGGTGACCGGATTCTCCGGCGTCGCCTCGTACCTCCTTCTTTCGCTGGCGGTCGCGGCCGCGGCCGTCGTGGTCGAACTCGTCACGCCCATGGGGCTCGACAACCTGACGCTTCCCATCGCGAGTGCCGGACTCGCATACCTTCTTTCCATCCATCCCGAGCTGCTTCCCCTTGCGCTCGGTTTCGCCGCCAGCGCACTGCTCATCCTGCCGGCTTTCGCGCGCGCTTCCCTGGACCGGACCGGTGCCGCAGCCGCGATCGTGCTCGGCACTCTCGTGCAATGGACAGGAGGGTGGGTCGCCTTCCTCGCGCTCGTGCTCTTCTTCGGACCGGCCGTGGTCGTTTCGAAGACCGGCGCTTCCCTCAAGGAAGGCGACGCCAAGGCCGTCCACCGCCGGACGGGCTCCCGCACCGCCGTTCAGGTCCTCGCCAACGG
>CAXNDY010000103.1:0-5097 GCA_964201095.1 Saccharofermentanales bacterium | reverse complement strand
GCGACATCACCGAATCCGCGCGTCTGGAGAAGGCCCGAAGGGATTACGTATCCAACGTCTCCCACGAGTTCCGCACCCCCGTCTCCTCGATCCGAGGGCTCCTCGAACCGCTGCGTGACGGTCTCGTATCCTCCGAAGACGACCGCGTCCGCTACTACGCCTTCATGATGAGGGAAACCGAGCGTCTGACGCGCCTGATCGACGATCTTCTCGAACTATCGCGTCTCCAGAGCGGAACGGTCGCGTTCGAAAGCCGCCCATTCCGGCTTCCGAGGATGTATGATGAGGTCGGGGAGAGGTTCCGGAAGGCGATCGCCGCCAAGGGGATAGACCTTGAGATCGTGAGGCTCCCGCCCGATGCTCCGGCCGTATTCGGGAATCCGGACCGCGTCGAACAGGTGCTCGTCGCGCTGGTCGACAACGCCATCAAGTTCGCTGCACAGGAAGGAACCGTCCGCATCGAGACGCATATGGAAGAGACCGGGTACCGCATCTCCGTCGTGGACGATGGACCGGGCATTCCTGAAGAGGCCCTTCCCAACGTGTTCGATCGATTCTTCAAGGCCGACGACGGACGGAGCGGTGAGGGAAGCGGGCTGGGACTCGCCATCGCACGGGAGGTTCTCAACGGCATGGGACAGGAGATCGTAGCCCGCAATCGACCAGATGGTGGCGCCGAATTCACGTTCACGCTGGATCGGGCCGATAGGATCGCAGAAAAGACCCGGGGAGGAACACCATGACCGATGAAGGCAAACCCTTCGCCATAGCCCTGAAGGCAGCCCTTCGAAGGGGCTACACGGGTGCGGTCATGCTGCTCGGTCTCACCGGTACGGCGGCTCTGCTCTATACGACGCTCATCGCGGGGCCCTCCGCCGAGGCCGGTGCGGAACTCGTCCGCTTCTTCTCCTATTTCACGATCCAGAGCACGCTTTCCGTCACGGTCTGGTGCGCCATCGCGACGTTCCGGAAACCGTCCGCTCCGCGGTCGGATGGCGGGAACAAAGGCGCAGCCGTCCATCTCGCCCTTCTCGTCTCCTCCATCCTGACCGCCGGTGGCTACTATGCGCTGCTCGACGCCAGCTGGAAACCCCAGGGACTTTCCGCGTTCGGGAACCTCCTGGCCCACGCCATCGTCCCCGCGCTGTTCGTGCTGGATTGGCTGGTCTTCGAACGCAAGGGACGGTTCCGTATCCGTTTTGTCCCCGCGACCCTCGTCCTTCCATCCTTCCACATCGTCGTGGCGATTCTGGTAGGAAGCATCACCGCACGATACCCATACTACTTCCTCGATCCGGTCCTGCTCGGCGTCGCGGTGTTTCTCCGCAACACGGGTCTCTTCGCCGTCCTGTTCGTCCTGACCGGTGGGCTCCTGTGCCTTGCCGACCGTCTGATGAACCGAACAGGCGCGAAGATCGGAGGAGAATCGACGACATGAAAAGGGAGGACCTCTGTCCTCCCTTGGTTTCGCATTTCCGGATCATGTCGATGGGAAAGGAATCCTTATTGCCACCTCGAGACGACGGCACCGGACTTGTCCTTGAAGGAACCGATGATGATCATGATGAGATCGATGACGTACCAGATTCCCAGACCACCAGCTGTGAGCAGATAGAGGATCCCCGTGCCGATCTTCCCGACGTAGAATCTGTGGATTCCAAGACCCGGAAGGAGCAGGCAGAGTAGGAGTGCGGCGACACGGCTCTTGTTCGATTCCATGAATGATACCTCCCTTTCCATGTGAGTCGGATACGGAACGACATTCATCGTAACGCACTTGGACCGGTTCTTCAACACAAGGAGCTGCAGGAATGCTGATTGGACAGTTCAACGATTCCTTCCCGCCGATCACCGACGGCGTCGCGTCCGTTGTCCGAAACTACGCCCACTGGATCACGCGGGAGCCGAGAGGGGACTCGCGGTGCGTCGTCGTGACGCCGGATGTTCCACGCCATCAGGATGCGTCCGAGATCTTCGAGGTCGTTCGATACGCTTCGGTGCCGTTTCCCTTCCGGAAACCCTACCGGTTCGGGATGCCCCACATCGATCCCCAGCTCATGATCCGACTCCAGGGCATACCTTTCGATCTCATCCACGCACACTGTCCATTCAGCGCCGGACAGCTCGCCCTCGGAATCGCCAAGCGCAGGAAGGTGCCCTTCGTGGCCACTTTCCATACGAAGTACCGCGAGGAATTCCTCCCCATCGTGCGTTCCCCCGTGATCGCGGATGCGCTGACGCGGGAGGTCGTCCGCTTCTTCGAACGCGCGGACTCCGTCTGGACCGTCAACGATGCTTCCGTGGAGACGCTTCGCGAGTATGGCTACAAGGGTCCCGTCGTCGTCCTGAAGAACGGGTCCGACCTCCTGCCCTCCGATCCGAGTCGCCGAAGGTCGCCCGCCTGCGCATCGGTCTGCCACAGCCTCGGAGTCCGGGAAGACGAGACGGTGTTCCTCTATGTCGGGCAGCACATCTGGCAGAAGAACCTGCGGCTTCTGATCGAATCCCTGGCCCTCGTGAAACGTGGCCTGATGGACTCGCTCGACCCGCCTCCGAAGGACGGGAGACCGACCTTCCGCATGTTCTTCGTCGGGGGTGGGGAAGCCGAGAAGGAGATGAAGGAAAGGCTCGAGGAACTCGGGTTGTCCAGCGAGGCGCGCTTTCTCGGCGTGGTCCGCGACAGGGACATCCTCCGGGGGCTCTTCGAGCGCGCCGATCTCCAACTTTTCCCTTCGACCTACGATACGGCGGGACTGGTCGTCATGGAAGCCGCGACGGCGCTCTGTCCGACCCTCGTCATCGAGGGCAGCAGCATTTCCGAAGGCATCGTGGAAGGTGTGAACGGCTATCTGTCGAAGGAATCCGTCGAGGATTACGCCGCCGCCGTCCTGCGAGCGCTGTCGGACCGGGAGGGCCTCCGCAGGGCGGGTCTGAACGCGCAGCGGGACATGCATCGCCATTGGTCGCTCGTGGCCGAAGAGGTCCTCGTTCTGTACAGGGACATCATCGAACGGTTTCAGGACCGTCTGGAAAGGGAGTCCTAGCCATATCGGCTTCCTTCCACAGAAAACGGTCGCCATCGATGCGGCCGTCCTCGCCGACCTCGACCCCCTCCGACCGCAGCAGCGCCGACTGGTAGTCGAATCCTTCGCCGCGCGGAAGGGCGATGCGGCAGGGCGACCCGACGACGCGGTGCCAGGGGAGGTCATGGCCGCGACTGCAGGCCACGAGGATCCGTACGACCTGGCGGGCGGCGCGTGGGCTTCCGCAGATCCGTGCGACCTGTCCGTAGGTCGCCACACGACCGGAAGGGATGGACGAGATGACCTGGATGGCCGACTGTGAAAACAGTGTCAAGATCCATTCCCTCCTTCGGATCGCACGGTTCCCTACCCACCGATTGTATCGCGGGCGGCTTCCCAAGGTAAGTCCTTTCCGAAGGCGTCGGGGAAGGGTAGAATGAAAGGGAAGCCACAGACTTGGATCGATGCAGCGAAGGGGGTCTAGGAAACATGGACAAGCTCATCATCGTCATCCCCGCCTACAACGAAGAAGCGAACCTGCCGGACGTCGTGGCGGGATGGCATGCCGTCGCCGAGAAGCTCGGCGGGGAAACCCTCCTCGTCGTCGTGAACGACGGGAGCAAGGATGCCACCGGCACCGTCCTGAAGGAACTCGCGAAGACGCACTCCCGCCTCGTCGCACTGGACAAGCCCAACGGTGGTCATGGCAGCGCATGCCTCTTCGGCTACTCGTACGCGTTGGAGAACGGCGCCGATTACGTCTTCCAGACGGATTCCGACGGCCAGACGCTTCCCGAGGAGTTCCCGGCCTTCTGGGACCGCCGGAACGACTTCGATGCCGTGATCGGCTACCGACGGGGGCGTCAGGACGGATTTTCCCGCAAGGTCGTCACGAAGGTGCTCAAACTGGTCGTGTGGGTCGTGTTCGGGCAGTGGCTGACCGATATCAACACCCCCTTCCGCCTGATGCGCTCCGACCTTCTCGCGGAGTTCCTCAAGCGCATTCCCGCCGGATACAACCTCCCGAACGTCATCCTGACCGTGCTCTTCGCCCGAAGGGGGAAGGGGCGCGTCCTGTTTCTTCCGATCACCTTCCGGCCTAGACAGGCCGGAAAGAACTCGATAAACCTCAAGAAGATCTCGCGGATCGGATTGCAGGCCGTCCGGGACTTCCGCACGCTCCGGAAGGCCCTGAAGTAAGGAGACTCCCATGGAAGCCACGTACCTCGGTCGTTCCGGCATGAAGGTCAGCCGACTGTGCCTCGGCACGATGAACTTCGGCGTCTTCACCGACGAGAAGGACGCGTTCCGCATCATGGACGAAGCCCTCGACGCCGGCATCAACTTCTTCGACACCGCGAACGTCTATGGGTGGGGAGTCAACTCCGGCCGAACCGAGGAGATCATCGGCCGCTGGTTCGCGACGGGGGGGAATCGACGCGAAAGGGTCGTCCTCGCGACCAAGGTCTACGGCGACATGCACGACGACGCCGATGGCCCCAACCGCGGCGAAGGTCTCTCCGCATACAAGATCCGTCGCCACCTGGAGGGGTCCCTCCGTCGGCTCCAGACCGACCACGTCGAGCTCTACCAGATGCACCACGTCGATCGCGAGACTTCCTGGGAGGAACTCTGGGGGGTCTTCGAGAATCTCGTCGCACAGGGAAAGATCTACTATGTCGGCTCCAGCAACTTCGCCGGCTGGGACCTTGCCGTCGCGCAGTATGAAGCCAAGGCGCGCCACTTCCTGGGGCTCGTATCCGAACAGCACAAGTACAACCTGAATTGCCGTCTGCCGGAACTCGAGGTCCTTCCGGCCGCCATGGACCTCGGAATCGCCGTGGTGCCATGGAGCCCTCTGGATGGGGGACTTCTCGGCCGCAACGCCCTGAATCCCATCAACATCTCGCGCACGGAGGGAAGCCGCCAGAGAATCGAGGAGAACCGCGGAAGGTTGCACGCGTTCGAGAAATTCTCGCAGGGGTTCGGCGAACCCCAGGACGTGATCGCCTTGTCATGGCTTTTCACGCATCCGGCGGTGACGGCACCCATCATCGGTCCGCGGACGTCGGAA
>CAXNDY010000102.1:0-5111 GCA_964201095.1 Saccharofermentanales bacterium | reverse complement strand
GGGTCTTTTCTTCTCTTCGAGATCCAGGTCATGATCCGCTCGCTGAACACGAAGGCGGGGACGGCGACGACGGTCAGGGCGACGAAGACGAGAACGGCGGTCTTCCAGTCGTTGACGGCCAGACGCGTTCCCAGGAAGGTGGAGGCCAGCAGGGACGGGAACCGGGCGACGAGCGTCACCGCCAGGAATCGGAAGAAAGGATATCGGGAGAGACCGGCGGCATAGGCGACGACGTCCTTGGGGATGCCCGGGATGAAGTACAGAAGGAAGACGATGGTGTCGGCCTTGCCGCCCTGGACGAGCCCGCGCACCTTGGCGACCTTGTCCGGCTTGACGAAGAGTGCCAGGGTCTCCGCACCGAGATAGCGGCCGAGGAGGTGGTTGACCATCGTGCCGGCCGTCAGGCCGAACAGGCAGACCAGCCCTCCACCGAGGGTCCCGTAGAGGAATCCAGCGCCGATCTGGATGCCCTCGGCCGGAAGGACGGGCACGACGACCTGCAGACAGAGGAGCCCCGCGATGGCGGCGATGCCTCCGAAGCCGGACTGACGGATGCCCTCGAGAAACGCGGTCCGGGCCGCAGGGTCCGACGTGATGCGGATCATCCACGGCATGAGCAGGTAGGCCGCCACGCCCATGACCGCGGCGACGATCGCGATCGCCGTCGGATAGAGCCATTTTCGGGTCCGAACGTCCATGCCGGATCTCCCTCCGTTGGGTGGACTACAGGGAAAGGATGTGGGCCGCGCGCAGCTGGTCGGGGTCGATTTCCTTCTTCATGGCCATGGCTTCCTCGATGTCGATATCCACGACCTTGCCGCACTGGACAGAGACGATGCGGTTGAGTCGTCCCTGCACGAGGGCCTCCACGCCGCGGACGCCCATCAGGCTGGCCATCACGCGGTCGCGTTCCGTCGGACTTCCGCCGCGCTGGATGTGTCCGAGGATCGTGGCGCGCGACTCGATCCCCGTCGTGGCCTCGATCCTCGCCGCGATCTCGATGGCATCGCCCTTCCCTTCCGCGACGATGACGATGAAGTGCTTCTTGCCGCGGTTGCGCGCTTCGAGCATCACCTTGAGGACGTCGCGGTCGAAGTCGACCTCCTGTTCGGGGATCAGGACGATCTCCGCGCCGTTGGCCATGCCGACGTTCACCGCGATGTAGCCGGCACCGCGGCCCATGACCTCGATGACGCTGCAGCGCTCATGGGAGGATGCCGTGTCGCGCAGCTTGTCGATGGCCTGCATGGCGGTGTTCATGGCCGTGTCGTAGCCGATGGTGTATTCCGTGCATCCGATGTCGTTGTCGATGGTACCGGGAAGGCCGATCACAGGCAGCCCCTTCCGGGACAGGTCGAGGGCACCGCGGTAGGAGCCGTCGCCGCCGATGACGACGACCGCGTCCACGTCGAAGACCCGGGCCATCGAAATCGCCTTCGCCATACCCTCCTCGGTCTGGAACTCCTTGGATCGCGCAGTCTGCAGGATCGTTCCGCCTCGCTGCAGCGTCTCGGAGACGGAGCGGTTGTTGAGGACCTCCATCTCGCCGCGGATCAGACCCTGGTATCCCTTGCGGATGCCGTAGACCTTGAGCCCGTAGAAGTTTCCCGTGCGGACCACGGCGCGGATGGCCGCGTTCATGCCCGGGGCGTCGCCTCCGCTGGTCAGGACGCCGATGCTCTGGATCCTGGGGGTGGTCTTCTCGTCCATGTCGTTCTCCTTCTAGGGTCTTTTCATGAGATTCTCATAGAAAGCCGAGGTTGTCGATGCCGTAGATGCGCGCAAGCTCGGAAAGAGTCGAGTCATCGGTCCGGACCCGGCACGCGTCGCCTGGGTCGACGATGCGTCCGGAAGGTTCGATCCGGACGAGACAGGGGGTCGTGCCGGTGAAATACCGCAGCGTCGCCGTCAGGCGGAGGTACCCGGCGTCTCCCTCCTGGCCGAAGTAGCGCACGCAGAAGGTCTTCCTGGACGGCTCGTGGGACTTCTCGAGAAGCCGGATGTCCTCCGCGATGAGCTTGGGTTCCTCTTCCTCGCGGACACTGGCGCGTCCCAGCACCAGTACGGGAGTTCCCTCGACCAGGAAGGCGGCGCAGCGCTGGAGGACCTTCGGGAAGACGAGGATCTCGATCTGCCCGAAGAGGTCCTCCAACGTCACGAAGGACATCATCTCGTTCGAACGCGTCGTCTTGTTCTTCCGTGAGACGACCATTCCCGCGAAGGCGACGCGCGCCCCATCCGATACGCGATGCACGGTCTGGACGGTTTCCGTGGGATCGGGTTCCGCACTCTCGCCGGTGCGCATCGCGAAATCTGTGCTGTCGCAGTTGGCCAGCCGCCGGATGGGCTCCGCGTAGTCGTCCAGCGGATGTCCGGACAGGTAGAGGCCGAGCAGTTCCTTCTCCATGCCGAGGCGCTCCGTGGTGGAGAACTCGGGTTGGTCCGGGTATTCCGGTTCCGTGAACGCTCCTCCCTGGGCAGGAGTCGTGCCGGCCATGTCGAAGAGGGACAGCTGACCCTCGAGGTTGCGCTTGCGCTCCGAGGCGAGACGGTCGAGCGTGCCGTCGAGGACGAGAAGCATGCGGGAGCGGGCGATGCCGAACCCGTCCATGGCGCCGCTTCGGACCAGGGACTCGAAGACCTTCCGGTTCATGTCTCCGGTGGACATCCGGGAGAGGAAGTCCCCGAAGCCCTTGAAGGGACCGTTCTCCGCACGTTCGCGGATCATGCCGTCGACCGCCGAGGCTCCGACGTTGCGCACGCCGGCAAGGGCGAAACGGATCCTACCGCTTTCGGGCACGAACTTCGTGTAGCTGCGGTTCACATCCGGCGGCAGCACCTGGATGCCCAACCGCTTGCAGACGCCTATGTACCAGGCCGCCTGCTCCAGGTTTCCCATGAAGCTGTTGAGCATCGCAGCCATGAACTCGACGGGGTGATGGATCTTGAGCCAGGCGGTGTAGTAGGCGACGACCGCATAGGCCGCGGCATGGGATTTGTTGAACGCGTATCCGCCGAAGGCCATGAGCTCGTCGAAGATCCTCTCCGCCGTCGCCAGGTCGACACCGCGCGCGGCCGCCCCATCGACGACGTGTCCCTTCTCGTCCGTCCCTCCGTGGATGAAGAGACCCTTGTACTTCGCGATCTCCTCGGGCTTCTTCTTGGACATCGCACGGCGAACGTTGTCCGACTGCCCCATCGATAGGCCGCCAAGGTCCCGCACGATGCGCATGACCTGCTCCTGGTACACGATGCAGCCGTAGGTGACGTCCAGGATCGGCTCGAGCAGCGGGGTATCGTAGCGGATCCGCTCCGGGTGGTGCTTCGCGTCGACATACCTGGGGATCTGCTCCATGGGACCGGGGCGATACAGCGAGACTCCGGCGATCAGGTCCTCGAGGCATTCCGGCTGGAGTTCCTTCATGAAGGAGGTCATGCCGCGGCTTTCGAGCTGGAAGATCGCCTCGGTCCTCCCCTCTCCGATCATCGAGAAGACCGCGGGGTCGTCCATCGACAGCGTATCGTAGTCGATCGGAGCTCTACCCGAAGCGGCGATGAACGCGGATGCATCCCGCATGACGGTCAGGGTGCGGAGTCCGAGGAAGTCGAACTTCAATAGGCCGATGCGTTCGACGTTGTTCTTGTCGAACTGGACCACGATGGAGTCCTCGTTGCGGGACAGCGGGGCGATGTCGGTCAGGGGGCCGCGCGAGATCACGACTCCGGCCGCGTGGGTCGAGGCGTGGCGCGGGAGTCCCTCGAGACGCAGGGCCATGTCGATGACCTGGTGCGACAGGACATTCGCCTCGTATTCGGCCTTGAGTTCGCTGGACTCGAGCGCCTTGGCCAGCGTGACCTTGGGTCCGAAGGGGATCATCCTCGCGATGCGGTCGGTCTCGGCATAGGACACGTCGAGGGCGCGGGCGACGTCGCGGATCACCTGCTTCGCGCCGAGCGTGCCGAAGGTGATGACCTGCGCGACGCGGTCCGAGCCGTACTTCCGCGTGACGTAGTCGATGACCTCCTGCCGCCGTTCATAGCAGAAGTCGATGTCGAAGTCGGGCATGCTGACGCGATCCTCGTTGAGGAAGCGCTCGAAGATCAGCGAGAAGCGCATGGGGTCGATGTTGGTGATGCGCAGGCTGTAGGCGGCGAGGGACCCGGCGCCGGAACCGCGACCCGGTCCGACCATGATGCCCTGCTCGCGGGCGAAGCGGATGAAGTCCCAGACGACGAGGTAGTAGTCGATGAAGTCCATGCGTCCGATCACCGACAACTCGTAGTCGAGACGCCGGCGGTATTCGTCCGTCGTGACCGCGTCGACGATTCCCGAGGCGGAAAGACGGTCCGCGAGACCGGCTTCGCACAGGTCGCGCAGATAGGCGTCGTTGCTCCGACCATCGGGGACCGTGAACTCCGGCAGGTACGTCTTGTCGAATTCGAGCTCGACGTCGCACATCGATGCGATCAGCTCCGTGTTCGCGACGGCTTCCGGAATCGCCTCGAACGCCTTCTCCATCTCCTCGGGGGACTTCACGTAGAACTCCTCCGTAGGCATCCGCATCCGGTCGGGGTCGCTCATCCGCTTGCCGGTCTGCATGCAGAGGAGGATCTCCTGCGCCTTCGCATCCGTCTTGAGAAGATAGTGGCAGTCGTTGGTCGCCACGAGCGGAATCCCGGTCTCCTTCGAAAGGTCGATGAGCGACGCGTTGACGAAATTCTGTTCCGGGATCCCGTTGCTCTGGACTTCCAGGAAGAAGCTGCCGCGTCCGAACATCGCGTCGAAGCGCAACGCCGCGGCACGCGCCCGCTCCGGGTCCCGCGCGAGGATCGCGGAGGCGACCTCGCCGCTCAGGCATGCGCTCAAGGCGACCAGTCCCTCGGAATGACTGGCGAGGATCTCGAGATCGATGCGGGGACGGTAGTAGAATCCCTCGACGAATCCCGCCGATACGATCTTCATGAGGTTGCGAAGTCCGGTCCGGTTCTTCGCGAGAAGGACAAGGTGGGCCGGTTCCTTGTCGACGCCGGGAACCCGGTCGGTGCGCCCGCGGGGCGCGACATAGCATTCACATCCGATGATGGGCTTCACGCCTTTCTTCCGGCAAGCC
>CAXNDY010000101.1:0-5125 GCA_964201095.1 Saccharofermentanales bacterium | reverse complement strand
GAGCGTCGGGTGCGCCTCCGCCTCCAGCGCGCGGTTCAGCAGGTGCAGAACGGGCTTCCCGTCGTGCAGGCGCAGCCGCGCCTTCCAGCCTCCGTCGCCGGTGACCTGGTGAATCCGTGGACGGAGGTGGCCGGCATCGATCAGCCGTTCGAGGGACGCAGGTCGTGGCGCCTGCGGGTCGATCCAACGGAGATCGCGTGCAGTATCGGCATCCGCCCGCAGCTGTATGTCGAGCGGAATCGGTCGCGCGAACCCGTTCTCGTCGTGCGTTCCGAGCGGGATCGACGCCCAGATCGGTCCACCGGCGCGCGCGTAGGTCTGGATGGCCCGCAGCTGTTCGTCGGACAGGCAGGCGCAGCCGTCCAGCACCAGCGGGGTTCGTTCGGCGAGAAGCGCCGCGGCGTTGGAAAGCTCGTCCCCTCCGACGAAGCGATAGCCTACGTTCGCGTCGAGCAGGGCTTCTCCCCACCGGGAGACGCGCGACCAGTGGTCGGCCCCATTCTCGTCGGTCCAGCCGTTCTCCTTGCAATGGTGGTCGAAGACCACGCGCACCTCGTCCACATCCCGCATGACGTCTGGCTCGAGGTCGAGGTCGCTCTGCGCCAGTTCCCAGCGGTTGAGCGGTCCCACCAGAGCGGCCTCCCCAAGAAGGTCCGATGGGTTCCGGGAAATCCCCTGGATCAGCGTGCTGTGCCAGTTCACGACGCCCCAGAACCGGGCGACCGCCCAGCCAAGGTATGCCCCTGCCTCGAACACGGCATAGCTGCAGGCGATCGTCGGTTTCCGAAGCCCGTCTGCAGACCCTCGGGCGTAGCAGCGCTGCAGGAGGGCGGAGGGTGTGGCGGCGGCCCAGTCGGCGCAATGGACGTTGAGGCCGTTGTTCTCCAGCATGACCCAGTCCGCGAGGGGGGCGATGTCGTCGGTCCGCATCGACAGCGCGTTCAGGTAGTTCGGTCCCGAGTTGGAGCAGCAGGTCATCAGGACCCGCCCGGGTCCGAGGGTCTCGCGGACCATCCCGAAGTGCCCGGCCACGGCGTCGAAGCGCCCCTTGACCCAGGAACGGAAATCGGGGTTCCCGTAGTTCCCCCAGTGAAGTGCGGGGCCGGAGGTGTCGCCCCAGAAGTCCTTGTCCTCCCGTGGAGGGAGGTCGCGACCGGTGTCGCGACGGAAGCGGTCGCGGCAGTGGCGGCAGGCGCACATGGAGAAGTGTCCGTAGTCGGCCATGTCGTCGACCTGCACGCCGTCCAGCGGGACCTCGGCCAGCAGCCGCTCCAGATAGGCGCGGTGCATCGCACGGAAGTCCGGGTTCCCGTGGCAGAACATCTCGACCTGGTAGGCACTCGAATAGGCCGCGCTGCCCGTCCGCACATCGAGCGCACGCAGGTCGTCGAAGCGGAAGCCGGCATACGATGCTTCCGCCGCCGCCGTTCGGTCCGGGTACAGGACGACGACATGGCGCTGGAGGTCATGCAGGCGGCGCCGCTCCTCCTCGGAGGACGGGCGGGCGACGACGTTGCAGGAGTAGTGGTCGAGGAACCGGAGTCCGTTGCGGTGAAGCGCGTCCGCGACGTGTCCGAGATAGCCGTGCAGGGTTCCGAAATGCGAAGCGAAGTCGAAGCGGTAATGGAATCCGAACTGGATGACGGTGTCGACCCCGGCCTCCGCCAGGTTCACGGCCTGACGCTCCACCTTGTCCCGGATGGCGGCGTCCGGCCAGGAAAGGTCGTCCAGATGCGACCACCAGCTCGCGACCCGTTTCGGTCCGGTCATGCGCCAACCCTCCGTTTTCCTGGCACTCAGCATAGCATTCGCGTTCCGGGGTTCGTATGCAGGGAATCCATGTCCTCACCTAACATCCCTCCATGTCTTCCGGACGAAGGCTGGACTATGCTCGGAGCAGAGGGAGGAGAACCGCATGAAGAAGAATCCCCTGCCGGACCTTGATCTCGCCGCCTTCTGGGCCGAGGACCGCCTCGCCCACGAGGACGACTGCTTCTCTCCGACCGCGCGCCAGGTCGCGCTCGGCATACGGATGAACGAGACCTGCGTCTTCTCGGAACTCGGCGAGCCCGGCAACCCCCTGGTCCCGATTCCGCGGGAACGCGTCCGGGACCTCGTGAGACGCTACAACGACGAGGCCGAGCGCATCGTCGGACTCCGGCTTCTCCCGGAGTCCTTCTCCCCCGACGACGCCCGCCTGCCGCCGGTGCGCAACCTCGTCGAGGTCTTCGGCAGCCGGGTCCTCGACAATGGCGTCGCCGAGTGGGTGCAGCCCTCCTGTGGCACGCCGCGCGAGCTCGAGCGGTTGCTCGACCGCGTCGACCGGCTGGACCTGCGGGAGTTCCTGCTTCCACCCGGCTGGGCGAGCGAGACGCGGCGGGTGTTCGAGCGCACCGGCGAGAAACCGGGGATCCTCTGCTCGATCCGCGGTCCGGTGACGATGGCCATGTCCGTCTACGGTGTCGAGAACCTGATCTACCTTCTCGTCGATGAACCCGAGTTGGGCGAACGCTTTTCACGCACGATCCTGCGCGTCGTCCGGGACGCGATGGACCTGTTCGATGCCGAGGCGGGCGTCACGCGAGAGACGCGCCCCCACGGTTTCTATTTCTACGACGACGACTGCTGTCTGCTGACACCCGAGCTCTATGAAGCCTTCGCCTCTCCGATCCTTTCAGGGATCTTCGAGCATGCTTCCCCGGACCCCGGCGACGACCGGTACCAGCATTCGGACTCCGCGATGGGGCATCTGCTGCCCCAACTCGCTCGGCTCGGCCTGACCTCCTGCAACTTCGGACCGACGCTGTCGATCGACGAGATCCGGCACCACCTGCCGCGCGCCCGCATCGACGGGCAGCTGGCCCCGTTCACGTTCCAGAGCAACGACGAGGAGAGGATCGTCGCCGAAGTGCGGCGCGACTGCGAGGCGGCCCGGCGTTGCGGCCGCGGCGTCAATCTCGAGACGGCGGGCAGCGTCAACGATGGCACGCGGCTGACTTCCCTGCGCGTCGTCATGGCGGCGATCCAGGAATACGGACGCTACTGAGCGGGAGCCGGCCCTGCTCCGGCTACTTCGCTTCCGTGCAGAGCGCGACCAGGTCGTCCACGTGGGCCGTGGCGAGGCACTCGACGGTGTCCGCGGCGCCGTAGTATATCTTGACCTCGCCGCTGTCCTCCAGGATCATTCCGCCGGGGAAGATCACGCCCAGCCGGTAGCCCTCATCGGCTTCGTAGACGGTATCGGGCGTGAGCAGCGGGAGCTTCGACATGCCGATCACCTTCGACGGGTCCTGCAGGTCGAGGAGCATGATGCCGGCGCAGTAGCGCTTCTGCCAGATGGGGTCCCAGCCGTTCTTGCCGCGGTTCCGGTCGATGTCGACGGCGTGGAACATGGTCAGCCAGCCCGCCTTCGTCCGCACCGGCGGCGCGGCGGGGCCGATCTTGTCGTTGGCGAACGGGACGTCCTCGACCCCCATGACGAGTTCGGAGCGGCCCCAGTAGCGCAGGTCCGGGGAGCGGGACAGCCAGAGGTCGAAACGGTCGATGCCGCCGCGGCTGTAGACCGGGAAGGGCCGGTCGAGGCGGACGTAGTCGCCGCCGACCTTTTCCGGGAAGAGGACCAGGTTCCGGTTGTCCGGCAGGGTGAGATGGAGGATCTCGAAGTGCTCGAAGTCGTCCGTGACGGCGATGCCGCCGCGGAGTCCATGCCGCGTATCGACCGCGAAGCACAGGTAGCAGCGTCCGTCGATGACGGTCAGCCGTGGGTCGTAGGCGCGGAGGAACTCCCGGTCCGCCGCGGGGTCGATCAGCTGGATCGGCTTCGGGCGAGCGGTCCAGTGGACTCCATCCTCGCTGGTCGCGATGCCGATGCAGATGCTTTCGAAGTCGGTCGGGCCATCCGGCGTGAACTTGTAGTCGTCGCGGAACGCCATCACGTAGCGTCCCTGGAACTTCGCAACGCCCGCGTTGAACACGAGGGTCGCCGGGAAGGGGATGTCCTTCGCGGACAGGATGGGATTCATGGGGTGGCGGTGGATCACGGGGCTTGTCCTGTAGAGCTTCTCGTCGAACATCGTTCCTGCCCTCTTCCCTGCTTCTCTTCCTGAGTGCGTCTTCTCTTCTTCCCGCTATCAGACCCAGGCGTCCAGAGGGCTCTGGCGGTGGCATTCCTCCATGACGGCGACCTGGCGCCGCACCTGGTCCACCGTCACCGCGAGCGGAGCGCCTTCGGTGAGGTGCCGGAACAGCATGTCGTAGTAGCGGGCCGTCATGTTGCCGAAGGTGCCGAACTGTTCCTTCGCGGCCTCGGCGGCGCTCCAGGAGCCGGTATGCCAGACCAGGGACTCGGAGCAGTAGGCGGGACTGCCGTCCGGCTCCGTGAGGGGGGTCAGGATCAGCGGACGTTCCGGGTTCTCCCCGGGGATGAAGTACTTCCAGTCGATCTCCTCCTGGGTGCCCTTCAAGCCGCCGCGCGTGCCCTGCACTTCATAGGTGGCTCCTGGGAACGCGCAGCAGGAGGAGACCTCGAGGTCGACGACCGGACGTCCCTTCCCGGATAGGATCACCTTCACGTAGTCCTCGGCGTCGCCGGCCGTGTTGGCGCGGTCCATCCGGCAGAAGACCTCCGGCATCCCCTCGCCTCCGAAGAGCTGCAGCGCCTGGTCCAGCGGGTGCGGGCCCGTGTTCAGGAGGTTGCCGCCGTTGAAGCGCTGGACGCACTGCCAGTCCCAGCGGCGGCCATATCCGTTGAAGGCCACGGAGACCTGGACGATGCGGCCGAGCACGCCGGAGTCGATGACCTCGCGGACCTTCGTGAAATACTCGGCGAAGCGCGACTGCTGGAAAGCGAAGAGGTTCCGTCCGCACTCCCGCGCCGTCCGGACGAGTCCGTCCACGTCGGCTGCGCGGCGGGCCAGCGGCTTCTCGCACAGGACGTCGAAGCCGGCTCGGAGGAGCCGTTCGGTGACCGGAACGTGCAGATGGCTGGGGGTGCTGTTCACGACCAGGTCCACGTCCTTCCGCAGAAGGAGCGGTTCGAGCGTTTCGTAGGCGTCGCACCCGAAGGCGGCCGCCGCCTTCGCGCGCCGGTCCGCCAGGGGGTCGACCACGGCGACGACCTGGAAGC
>CAXNDY010000100.1:0-5127 GCA_964201095.1 Saccharofermentanales bacterium | reverse complement strand
TCCCGATCCCGGCAATCCTGCACCCGGAAATGAGCGCATTGAACTTCGCTCTCGCACAGTTCTTTCTTGCGACTCCTGTGCTTTTCGCAGGAAGCCGGTTCTTCCGCACGGGTTTCCGCACGCTCTTCAAGGGATCCCCGAACATGGATACCCTGGTCGCCATCGGCACCGGCAGCGCCTATCTGTACGGCATCTACGCACTGGTTCGCATCGCCTTCGGCGAGTCCGATTTCGTGATGTCCCTCTACTTCGAGTCCGCCGGCGTCGTCATCACCCTCGTGATGCTCGGCAAGATGCTCGAGGCCGGCAGCAAGGGACGTACATCCGACGCCATCCGCCGCCTGCTCCGCCTGCGGCCGCGTACGGCGACCATCCGTCGCGCAAGTGGCGACCTCGAGGTCTCCCTCGAGGAAGTGGCCGTCGGCGACCTCGTCGTCGTCAAACCCGGCGCCACGATGCCCGTGGACGGCGTCATCGAGAGCGGCTCGACCTCGGTCGACGAGTCGATGCTGACCGGCGAGAGCCTGCCCGTCGAGAAGCAGCCCGGCGACGAGCTCGCCGCGGGAAGCATCAACGGCGAAGGGCTCGTGCTTTTCCGCGCCACCCGCGTCGGCGAGGACACGGCGCTCGCGAAGATCATCCATCTGGTCGAGGAGGCGCAGGGACACAAGGCCCCGATCGCCAAACTCGCAGATATCGTCTCCGGCTACTTCGTGCCCGCGGTCATGGGGATCGCGACCCTCTCCGCCGTGGCATGGGCCCTGGGCGGCAAGGATTTCGACTTCGTCCTCGGCATCTTCGTCACGGTGCTGGTCATCGCCTGCCCGTGCGCCCTCGGGCTCGCCACCCCCACGGCCATCATGGTCGGGACCGGGCGCGGCGCCGAGATGGGCGTGCTGTTCAAGGGCGGCGAAGCCCTCGAATCCACGCGCGACGTGCGCGTCATCGTCCTCGACAAGACCGGGACGATCACCGAGGGGAAGCCGCGCCTGACGGACTGGAGGACCTACGGCGACCTGCCCGAGGCGGAGGTTTTCCGCTTGTCCGCCGCCGCGGAGAAGGGCTCCGAGCATCCGGTCGCAAAGGCCATCGTCGCCGGCGCCCTGGAGCGTGGAATCGTACTGCCCGACCCGACCCGCTTCCAGGCCGTTCCCGGTCGCGGCATCGATGCCGACGTCGAAGGGCATTCCGTGGTCGTGGGCAATCCGCGACTCCTGCAGGAGCGGGGCATCGACCTGTCGATTGCACGGAACGATGCCAAGACCCTAGCCGTCCTTGGCCGCTCCATCATGTACACGGCCATCGACGGACGCCTCGCCGCCCTCTTCGGCGCCGCCGACACGGTCAAGCAGACCAGCCGCGAAGCCGTCACTCGCCTTCGGGCCATGGGTCTCGAGGTCGTCATGCTCACCGGGGACAACCGCACCACGGCGGAAGCCATCGCCCGCGAAGTCGGCATCACCGAGATTCTGCCCGAGGTGCTGCCCGGCGAGAAGTCCAACGAAGTGAAGCGTCTGCAGCAGAATGGCCGCAAGGTGGCCATGGTCGGAGACGGCATCAACGACGCCCCCGCGCTGGTCCAGGCCGACGTGGGCATCGCCATCGGCACCGGCACGGACGTGGCGGTCGAGTCCGCCGACGTGGTCCTGATGCGTGGCGACCTCCGCAGCGTGGCCGACGCGATCTCGCTGAGCCGAGCGACGATGCGGAACATCCGGCAGAACCTCTTCTGGGCGTTCTTCTACAACCTGCTCGGCATCCCGTTCGCGGCCGGTCTCGTCTTCCTGCTGGGCGGTCCGTTGCTGAAGGCCGACCTCGCGGGCGCGGCGATGGCCCTCAGTTCCGTCTCGGTCGTGACAAACGCCCTTCGGCTACGGCGCATGCGTCTGAAGAACTGACGGTTTTAGGATTTTCCTGTATAATCGCCCTAACTCGACGACTCTCAAGGGGGTGGACGATTTGACGAGATCCAGGATCACCGGAGCCCTGAAAACCGGACGTGTCCTCGTATCCGACGGCGCCTGGGGCACCTTCCTCCAGAACAAGGGGATGAAGCCCGGCGAATGCCCTGAACTCTGGTGCCTCGACCGTTTCGACGACGTCCGCGACATCGCCGCGCAGTATGTGGCAGCCGGTGCCGACATGGTCGAGACCGACAGTTTCGGCGGGACGCGCTTCAAACTGGAGCATTATGGACTAGCGGACAAGGTCGCAGAGATCAACGAAGCCGCCGCACGGGCTTCGCGCGCCGCCGCAGGACCCGACCGATGGGTGATCGCCTCCATCGGACCGACCGGCAAGCTGCTGCTCATGGAGGATGTCACCGAAGAGGAACTCTACGAAGCGTTCAAGGAGCAGGCCATCGCGCTCGAGAAGGGCGGTGCGGACGCGCTGTGCATCGAGTCCATGTCGGACAGGGAAGAGGCCGAACTGGCCATCCGGGCCGTCAAGGAGAACACGTCCTGTGAGGTGATCTGCACGTTCACCTTCGACACGACGAAGCAGGGGACGTACCGCACCATGATGGGCCTGTCGCCCGCCGAGGCGTCCCGGGCCGCGATCGAGGCGGGGGCCGACATCGTGGGAGCGAACTGCGGCAACGGGATGAGCCAGATGGTGGGCATCGTCGCGGAGATCCGCGCGGCTTTCCCCGCGGTCCCCATCCTCGTGCAGGCCAATGCCGGAATGCCGGTGCATGTCGACGGCGTGGACACCTTCCCGGAGACGCCGGAGACCATGGCCGCTCTCGTGGGGCCGGTCCTGGCCGCCGGGGCGAACATCGTCGGCGGCTGCTGCGGCACCACGCCGGCCCACATCGCCGCCATCGTGAAGACCGTTCGCGATGCGTCAGGGTCTCTTCCGGTATAGAACCTCGTTCGACCGCGTGTATCCGCTGGACTCGTAGAGCGCCTGCGCCTTGAGATTGTCCACTCTGGTGAAAAGCTGGAAATGATTCACGCCGATGGTTCGGAATGCATCCTCCGTCACCTTCAGCATGCCACGGGCCACGCCGAGACGGCGAAAATCCTCCGCGACGAACAGTTCGGTCACTTCGCAGTATTCGACGTCGTAGCACATGGAGTGGAACAATTGGGAGCATGCGAATCCGACGAGTCTGCCGTTCGATTCCGCGACGATGACGATTTCCGTCGGATTGTTCCGGAGGGATTCTTCGACGTGCTCGACTGTCGTCTCGCCCATCCCGTTGAAGGCCTCGTTGAGCCGGTGCAGCTCGACAGCGTCTTCTGGACACGCCTTGCGGATAGTGAAGACGTTCTTATCAAGCACCACTTCGTTCGGATCCTTTCCTACCGACGACCGCCATCGACAGGGGAAGTCCCTTTCGGTCCAGCAGTGGGAAGATCCCGGAGATGTCGTTGTCGAATTCCTTGAACGCTTCGATGCGCAGCTCGTTGCCGATCAGGGCCGAGAACAGGTCCTCGAGCGTGAAGGCGAAGCTCGTGAAGGGCTTCGATACATAGGTTTCACCTGTCAGATAGCCCATGCCGTTCGTCTCGACCCACGGTTCCTTGCGGAAGTAGGGGTTCACGACCTTCGTCGGCTGGGCTTCGTCGAAGCCAGGCTCACCGGGCGCACCGAACATCGTCGTCGCGGAGTGCATCTCGTGGACGAAGACATACCCGCCAGGACGAAGGCAGTCTGCGACCCGCTCGAAATAGGGCGTCAGGTCCTCGAACCAACTCAACGCGCCGATGGTGATGAAGACGAAGTCGAAGGCTTCATGGAATTCGGGTCCGATGGCGAGGATGTCGGTCGCTACGAAACGGCAGGGTAGAGCGAGATCGCGTGCACAGTCGTTGGCATAGGCGACCATGTTCTCGGCGATGTCGAAGCCGACACCGGAGCGCGCGCCGCCCGAACGGCAGATCGACAGCAGCTCGCGGCCGTCGTTGCAGGAGAACTGGGCGATATCCTTGCCGGCGAAGTCCATGCCGTCGAATAGGGCGACGAACTCGGGCTCGAGATAGGGGAAATTCTCGGTCGCAAGACGCTGAAGGCGGTCTTCGAGCCAATTCTCCTTCCGCTTGTCGAATGCTTCTTCCCAGGCGGCCTTGTTCTGCTGATGGATGACTATGTCTTCCATGTAGGATTCCTCCTGTTCAATCGAGATAATCGTACGTCATACCGAGCAATCCAGTGCTTTCTGCGACGATCTTCTTATCCCCGAGGGATGTGTTTCCGTATTCCCGTTTTCCAACGTCGAACACCAGGGTCCTGCCGTCGGAGAGATTGAGGGTCAGACGATAGGAGGATGATCTTGAGGACTCACTCATCTCCATGTAGGCCACGGTGGACTCGAAGCGCACAGGTTCCTTCGTGTCCCAGGTGCAGTTGATCTGGATGGTGGAGAAGGGAATGTAGCCGATCAGGAAGATTCCGAAAAGCAGGGTCCGCGCACCGCGACTCCTCTTCGATCTTGAAACGAGAAACACCAGGGTTGCAATGAACAGGAGTCCACATCCAAGACCGACGCCGATCGTCACCTGGACCTGATAGTCATAGAGGGACCGGATTCCAAGCGCTATCATCGGTATCAGAAGAGGGACGAGGAGGTCGACGCCTGTGGAATGGATGAAGTGCAGCTTCCGGTCTCCATCTCCGAGTGAGAACAACCCGGGATACCTCGCATACAGAAGGCAAGTCACCAGTGGAAGCAGCAGACAGACAAACGAAAGCAAACGCTCATCGAAGTTCATGAAGAGGAAGAGCGTCGAGGCGAGCACGGTGATGAGAAACAGGACAAGATAGACGAACTTCAGGATCGGGAGAAAGGCCCATTCCTTCCACGAGAGATCCAATGGCGGATTGGACACGATAGCACCACGCTTCTGTGGTTCCACGGAGGAAGGGATTCCGTGGAAGAAGGACAGGATGCTGTCCGGAGGAAGGTCACCCAACACATCGTACGACGACTTCCTGTCCGTCAGGATCAGGGTCAACTGACCGGTTTTCGGTCGTTGCGGATCCGTATGCGCCCTTTGCCGGTAGGTCACTGCATCGATCATGGGGGCCGTGAGAACCAGCCCACTGGAATCCGTCACAAAACCAGTGTCGTCACCGGACGCGAGCGATGCTAGTGTCGTCGTCGGGATTCCCTTGAGACCA
>CAXNDY010000099.1:0-5135 GCA_964201095.1 Saccharofermentanales bacterium | reverse complement strand
GTCCATCGACCGGCGCCATGGCCTGCTGAAGATGACCTCGGTTCTGCGGGACATCCGTCTCCACATCCCGGGCCGCACGCTCGAGAACAAGATCAACGTCGCCTACGCGCTCGGTGGGCCCGGCCTCCTGATCAACACCCTGAACGACACGCTCGACCTCGACATCCAGCGCTATATCCTCGTCGACCTGCCGAGCTCCACGAAGTTCATCGACCTGTGCGGCGGGGTCCGCGTGCAGATCGACGAAGCGGAGCGTGCCGCCCTTCGCCTGTCGAAGACCGGCCTCGTCCGCCTGACCGGCAAGCAGGCCGTGTCCTATGCGGGATTGCGCGAATTCGACTCCGATACGGCCAGGACCGGACGTCAGCGGGAGATCGTAGCCGCTATGCTCGAGTCCTTTCGAGCCGCGGATGCCGCGAAGCAGCTCAAGCTCGTACAGTCCGCACTGTCGCTCCTCGAGACCAACTTCAACCAGGACGAGATCCTGAGCCGTCTCGCCCTGTCGATGCCGTCGATCTCCGGCACCGCGAACTTCGTCGTGCCGCAGGAAGGCGAATACGAGCACGTGGACGGTGGCATCGCCGGCAACTGGCTGCTGCTCGACTGGTCCAAGGCGACCGACTCGCTGGCCCGCTTCCTTTCGGAATGACGGTTCCCGGTTGGGAACAGGACGGGGTGAATCGAAGCGCAGGACAAAAGGAAAGGGCTCCTTCGAGGGAGCCCTTTCCATATGGATTCGGGAAGAGAAGGATCGGGTCCGCCGGAATCAGCCGAGTGCGTTGACGTCCGAGACCAGTTTGTCGTAGAGTCCCTTCGCGGCGTCGTAGGTGGCCTGATAGGCGGCCTGGTATTCTTCCATCGAGCCGGCGGGCGTCGTCATGTGGGCCTTCATGGCCTTGACGGCGGCGAGCAGCGCTTCCGCTTCGGTGACGACGGCTTTCAGCGAATCCGGGACTTCGGTGCCCTTCCATTCCGTGACCTTGGTATCGAGGGTATCCATGGCGGTCTGGAACTGGGCGATCTTCGCCTTCGCGGCATCCGTCGCGACAAAGGCCGTGGCGGCGGCAAGTCCTTCGTCGCCATCGGACGCGGCATCGTACCAGGCGCTGCCGACGGACTTGCAGAAGTCGAGGGAGAGGTTCAGTGCGGAGAGGATCGACGCTTCCGCCACCTTGACGTCGGCCAGGAAGAGCGCTCCCATATCGGGGGTCGGGGTCGGGGAGAGGGTCACATCACCGGTCGGGGTCACTTCGGGAGAAGGGGTCGCGGTCGCTCTCGGAACGCAGGCCGCCATCAGCAGCACAGCGACCAGAAGAAGCGACGTGACGAGCATGCGCGTAGTCCGGTTCATCGGGTGCCTCCTTTATTTGCATGGAAGTTGCATGACGACATCATGGGTTAACGGAAATTATACCACAATTACATATGAAGCCGTCTACGGATTTCTTCGAGGACGCGCGGACTGCGCTCGATGATCAACAAGGCGGCGGTCATGGCGAGGCAGGAGACCAGGACGATCCACGACCAGGAGAGGCGCAGCGGCGTTCCCACGAAGAAGGAGACGGTGGTTTCGACGCCGAGGATGGCGAGCCCGGTGATCGTGAACAGCAGCGCCGCTGTGTGGATGCCGGAGAACCGATAGGCGCGCAGCACCGCGACGGGGATCAGCACCGCGGCGGAAAGGATGCAGACGATGGGCAGCGCCAGGTTCAGATACCAGTGGAGTCCCGTGGCGAATCCCTTGTTGTCGAAGGCCGCGATGAGGAAGAGATAGGCCAGGATGGCGACCGCGTCGATGCCGATGGCCACGAGGGGAACGGGGCGTGGAAGGAGCAGCGGTACGGCGACCAGCACCCAGAAGAGGACGATGGCCCCGATGGGATAGACGGCCCACAGATAGCCCGAAGGGAAGACGAGGTTGGTCGCGATGCAGACGGCGATGGGAAGCAGCAGCAGCCCGGCGAGGAGGCGTGCGATGAAAGCGTGGTTGGTGGCGGCCGCCGGCTGCGTGGCGGAAGGGTAGGGAGGGGGCGAAGCCGAATCGACCGGCTGGACCGGGTTGACCACCGGTGTGTTGCACAGGGCGCAATGGGCGGCCGTCGGATGGAGTTCGACCCCGCAGTTCACGCAATAGGACATCCGGTTCACCTCTTTCCGCGCCGAGGGTCTTGTGCGAGACCCTGGAGGCGCTAGCGGTTGCTTTCGATGCGGACGGGGATGCCGTCCCGGACGAGTTTCGTGAAGAAGCCGCGTTCGATGACGGTCTCCTTGCAGGTGCGGGAGAAGGTGACGGCCAGCTGCCCGCCGAAGGAGACGGCCGCGGCACTGGTGCGGTTGAGGAAGGAGGGGCCGAGGGCCATCTCGAACCGGTCGACGGCGGATGCGAGGACGGGGGGGAGTTCGACGGCGCCGAGGTTGGTCAGGGTGCCCGAGGAGGTCGGCTCCCCCACCCGCCGGAAGATCTCCGCGATGGCGAAGTTCTTGATGAAGAGAGGTGCGACGCGGAGGAGGAGATTCCGCTCGGGGCGGACGTTCTGGCCGAACTGGGCGGCGAGCCCGCGCGGGTCGAGGCCGAGGCGCATCGTATGGTGGACGATCCGGAGGATCTCCTGGAACGAGTAATCGCCCTGCGCGGCGTCGACGCCGATGTTGATGAAATAGGAGAAGTTCCGGACGGTGCGGGTGGGAAAGAACTTGCGGAGGTTCAAGGGGACCTGGATGCGGACCGGCAGGGCGCGACCGGCGCGGGGCCTTTGTCCGCGGCGCGCGAGCTCCTCCCGCTGGAGGTCGCAGAGCACCTCCATGTAGACGGCGGTCAGGTATTCGGTGATGGACACCTGCAGCCCCCGGGAGACTTCGAGAAGGCGGTCGACGGGGAGGACGCCCGTGAGGATGTCGAGGGTGTGGACCGGCTCCGCGGTGGAGGAGACGTGATAGGCGGAGGGTTCCCTGCGCCCCGTCGTCGGACGGTCGGAGGCGTAGCGGGTGAAGGCATCCTCGTATTCCTCCGGGTGGGGGACTTCCCTTGGGTCCAGGACGCCGTCCCGGTAGACGTCTTCGGGGGAAAGGGGCGTCGTGCCGGAGGCTTTCTGGACGAGGTATTCGGCGAGGAGGGTCTTGAGGAAGACGAGCGCGCCGCTGCCGTCGCCCAGGGCGTGGAAGAACTCGACGGAGATGCGGTGGTCGTAGTGGAAGACGCGGAACAGGAATCCCTTGTTCTCGTGCCAGTGCATGCGCACGCAGGGGTTGGTCACGTCGGGCTGGACCTCGAGGCGGTTGGGGTTGTGGGCGAAGTAGTACCAGAAGAGGCCGCGGTGGATCCGTACGGCGAAGGCGGGGAAGCGCGGAAGGACGACGTCGAGCGCGGTCTGCAGCGTCGACGGGTCGACCGGCTCCTTCAGGATCGCGGACAGGCGGAAGAAACTGGCCCGCGCCCCGGTGCTGATCGCGGGATAGAGCTTGGCCGCGTTGTCCAGCCGGAACCAGCGCGGCGTCGAAGTTTCGAGAATCGGAGAAGGGTTCGGCAAGGGCGGCTCCTCCTCGACCAGTGGGTGGAAGGATGGATTCGTACCGGGTACGTTTCCGGAAACGTACCCGGTACGAATCCATCATAGCACGAACCCACTGGACTTGCCCCGACTCCGTCGGGCTGATACAGTGGACATCATGAAAGCGAGCCGGATACTCCACAAGAAGAACGCACCGATGAATCAGCCCGGCCAGGTCGAGAAGGTCGGGCGTACCCTTCTGTTCGGCGCCATGGTCTTCGGCATCGGCTTTGATGTCCTGCGCCAGGTGTTCTACATGGTCGCGGCGGGAATCCTGCTTTCCGATGACCTGACCCTCATCCTGTTGCAGGCCATCGGGCAGTTGTTTCGTCTTGCGATCCTGATCTTCCTCTTCATCGAGTCCATGGCAGGACGAAACTGGGCCCGCTGGGTCCTGGGCGTGCTTTATCTCGCGAGTGCCGTCAATTCCTATATTCCGCTCGCCCGTCAGTCCGCCTCGTCGATCGATGTGCTCGAAGCCGTCACGGTCGCCGTGTTCCTGGCTCTCGGCGTTCTGCTGATCTCCGCGGAGCCGATTCGTGCCTACCAGGCGCAGGTGCGAGAGAAAAAGGGGCGCTAGCCCCTTCTTCGCACAGAAAGCCTACCGAAGCATTCCTACCCCTTGTTCCGGATATAGACGCGCTTGACGTTCGGCTGACCCGACTCGCGGTATTCGATGTCGAAGCGGCCGAGGGCTGCGACCAGCAGTGCCAATTTCCCGAACCCGTAGTTCCGGGGGTCGAAGTCCGGTCGGCTCTTGGCGATCAGGGTCCCGATGTCGCCCAGAAAGGCCCAGCCGTTGTCGTCGGATACCGCGTTGACCGCGGTCGAGACCAGCTGGACGATGTCGCGGCGCACGCGGTCGTCCACCAGGGCCGGCGAATTCGGGACGGACTGCGTGGCGGCGGTGGGGGAGGCGGCGACGACGGGAACGGACGCCGCGGGGACGGCGGTCACGGGGGGCACTGCGGGCGCGACCGGCGCCTTTCCGAGCGGGAGGCGCACCACGGGACCACGTCCGCGGCCGCGCGGCTTGGCGGTCTGAGGGCCGGGCGCGGGAACGGCGGCCGGTGAGGCGGAAGCAGCGGACGACGTCTCCAGCATGCGGGCCGAAGGACTGATGACTTCCAGATAGATGAATTTCTCGCAGGCCGCGATGAAGGCGCTGGGCGTCTTCTTTTCGCCGATGCCGATGACCTTCATTCCCGACTCGCGGAGTCGGATGGCGAGACGCGTGAAGTCGCTGTCGCTCGAGACGAGGCAGAAGCCGTCGACGTTCTTCGAGTACAGCAGGTCCATGGCGTCGATGATCATCGCGGAGTCCGTGGAGTTCTTGCCTGACGTGTATCCGTACTGCTGGACGGGCGTGATCGCGTTGTCGAGAAGGACGTTCTTCCAGCCTCCCAGCTGGGGCTTGGTCCAATCGCCATAGATGCGCTTGTTCGTAGGGACGCCGTAGCGGGCGATCTCCTCCAGCATGGGCTTCACATGGGCGTGGCTGACGTTGTCCGCGTCGATGAGGACGGCGAATCGCAGTTCACGGTCGTTCTGCATGGGAACCTTCCTTTCGTGGCGCCGCGCCCCATT
>CAXNDY010000098.1:0-5180 GCA_964201095.1 Saccharofermentanales bacterium | reverse complement strand
AGAGATACCCGAGGTTCCGTTCGGACATCGCCTTGCGCTGGAATCCAGCGACGACCCTGGCTTCGAGGGCGGTCGCGGCCAGTTCCAGCGACACCCTGGACGGTTTTCCATCGGCATTCCCTTCCGGAACGCGGTCCGGATCGGCAAGGCCCATCGAAAACAGATCGGTCTGGGGGGGCGGACTCTTCGCTGTTGTCGCGGGCGTTTCGCCCTGCGCGTCGAAGACGAGCGGGGGGCGTCCGGTCAGCGCCTCATAGAGCGAAGGAAGGCTTTTCCGCGTGTGGTCCGAATCGAGCAGATAGGCGGATATCCCGGGATCGAAGAGGTGGCGGGACAGACCATCGCCTCCTGCCGAATCGGCCAGGGTGGACTTGAGAAGCGCCTTGCAGTCATGGACGGCGATGGGGTTGGGCACGGGCTCGCCTACCTTCGATGATAGAGCGTGAAGCAGATCTTCCAGGCCCTTTTCGGCTTCGGCGGAGGTGAGGAGGACGATCGGACCCGATTCGAAGGAAACGGCAAGGCTGCCATCCTCTCCCATCGATGCGCCGACGCGTTCTGTAACGCCCCTTGCGGCCGCACGCAGTGCGTCTAGCCCTTCGACGGGGAGATCGACGCCATGGGGTTCCACGACCACCGGTTCGGCCTGCACCGCAAAGCGCTCCATCAGAGAACGGAAACCCAGCCGCTGGAAGACGGGGGCCACGATGGCGGAGTCGATCGGTCGCAGCCGCAGGGTCTCCAGGGAGGTTTCGAGGGGGACGTCGCGGTCGATGGTCGCCAGCCACCGGGACTGGAAGGCGATCTCCCGGCTCTGGGTCAGTTTCGAGCCGATCGAGGGCTTGTCCACGGAGATCTCGTCGAGAGCGGCATATACGGCGTCGAGGGTCCCGTACCGCTGGATCAGCGCCAATGCGCCCTTCTCCCCGATGCCGGCGACGCCGGGGATGTTGTCGGACGTATCCCCCATGATGGCCTTGAGCTCGATCAGCTGCGTCGGTGTCATGCCGTATCGTTCCAGCACGGCGGCTGGGTCGTACCGGTCCGTCTCCGTCCGTCCGGCGCGGGTCGTCGGAAGAAGCACGGACACGTTGCCGTCCACGAGCTGCAGCGCATCGCGGTCGCCGGTCAGGATGAGGACCTTGAAATCCGCCGCGGAGGCCTGCCTGGAAAGCGTACCGATGAGGTCGTCCGCTTCGAAGCCCTCCCGCTCGACCCTCGGCACGCCCATGGCGTCCAGGATCTCCCGCATGAGCGGCATCTGGGCGGCGAGGTCGTCCGGCATCGGACGACGTTGCGCCTTGTACTGCGGGTACCGGAGATGCCGGAAGGTCGGCGACTTGAGGTCGAAGGCCGCACAGACATGCGTTGCGCCGGTTTCCAGCAGGAATTTCCGGTAGATGGTCAGGAATGCGTAGAGCGCGTTGGTCGGGGTTCCGTCCGGGGCGCGCAGCGCGTTCCGGCCGGTGAGCCCGAAGAAGGCCCGGTTGAGGATGCTGTTGGCGTCGATGAGAAGGAGCGTGCCCTGGGTCAATCCTTTACCTTCCGAGGTCCAGCATGAGGAGACGGAAGCCGCCGTCCGCGGACCCGGACACGAAAGCCTCCGCGTCGACGAGTCCTAGGGTCTTGAGTCTGTCCCCGATGTCCTCCGCGTCGATTATCTCAATACGGAAGGGGGAAGCGCAAGAGGACACCACCTTGGCGATCCGGTCCGCACGGTCCTGGATCGTGTCGGAGGGGAAAAGCAGGAGAATCGTGATGGAATCGTCGGAATTCAGGTAGGCGCGGACGACCCTTGCGGTCTCCATCTCTCCGGAGTCGACCAGCGTCGCGTAGGTCGTCTGGACGGCGGAACCGTCCTGGAGGAACGAGAGGGACCCGGGGTCCGCATCGGAAACGATCAGCCTGGGCGTAGCGCAGGTCTCCGGCGCGAATCCGGTCGTGTCCGTGATTGCATCGGTTCCGGCTCCCGGACTGATTCCCTTTGCGTCGTTCGTCGCACCCTTGGCATCGGTCTGACTTTGGGTCGGGGCGATGTACCCGCTCGGGTTTCCGCCCAGAAGAATACCTCCGCCCACCAGCGCGGCGAAGACCCCGAATGCGAGGAACACGGCGAAACCCGCCGCCAGCGGCGCATATCTGCGCGTGGAGGAGCGGAGGAAGAACGGAACGGTCCGAGGGGTCGAGGCTTCGACGGCCTCCCCTTGGATCCGGGCGACGATCCGTTCGGCGAGGTCTGCGGACGGAACCGCACGACTCCGCTCGACGGCGAGGACGTTCAGGGCGGCGAAGACATCCCGGTTCTCTTCCATGAAGGCGGTGCAGGCGGGGCAATCGCTCGAATGGGCCCGAAGCGCGATTCCGGATAAGTCATCCGGCGATCTGCCCTTCCGGTCCATCCATTCTTCCCTGAAATGCCTGCATGCGGTCTTCATCTGTGGGTCGTCCTCCCTTGATGCCCTTTATACGAACGGATCAGTACAATGGTTCCATCTTCTTCAGCGCCGCCAGCAAAGCGGCCCGAGCCCTTGCGAGACGGGACTTCACGGTGCCCTCGCGGACGTCGAGGATCGATGCGACTTCCATGTAGGAGAGACCCTCGATATCGCGCAGCTGCAGCACCGTCCGGAACCCTTCGGGAAGGGTTCCGATCGCGGAGCGCACCTTCTCGGCGGACCATTTCGCGGCGAAGGTCTCGTCCTGGAGGGGGGATTCGTCGGGGACCTGGAAGGCGACCGCTCCGTCCTCCTCCTCGACCTCGGCATCCATGGAGATCCACGGTCTGCGCGCACGCTGACGGGCGAGGTCGATGCAGGCATTGCTCGTGATCCGGTAGAGCCAGGTCGAAAAGGAAGCCTGGGCTTCGATGTAGGTGGCGATGGCGCGGTAGGCCTTGAGGAAAGCTTCCTGGGACGCGTCCTCCGCGTCCGCATGGTTTCCGAGCATGGAGAAGCAGAGTCCGAAGACCTTCGGGGAGTAGCGCACGACGAGTTCCTCGAAGGCCTCCCGGTCGCCGGAGGAAGCCTGGGAAGCTAGTGCCGCATCATCGAATCCGGTCTTCGCGTCCAACCGCGGAGCACCTCCGGTGGTTATCTGGAGTCAGCGTCGATGAGAATTATACCATGAGGAACGAAAGGAGGGCGCCTCGCGAATCGCGGCGCCCTCCTCGGGTGCAAGGAATCTGTGAAAGCCGGAATCAGCCTTCGGTAGTGGGTTCTTCGGCTTCCTTGGGCGCATCGACGAGTTCCATTCCCTCTTCCGGGTGCGGGGGGTCGATGGGCTCGACGTCCTTGATGCTGATGCTGATACGACGGGCTTCCGGATTCACGTCGAGGACCCTGGCATCGACTTCGAGGCCTTCGGTCAGGACGTCGCCGGGCTTGGTGAGACGGTAGTTGGAGATCTGCGAGATGTGGCACAGGGCGTCGACGCCCGGGGCGATCTCGATGAAGGCTCCGAAGGGGAACAGGCGGACGACCTTGCCGTGCACGATCGAACCGACGGGGAACCTCTCCTCGAGACCATGGTAGGGGTCTTCCTCGGTGCGCTTGAAGCCCAGGGAGATCCTCTTCTTCTCGGGGTCGAAGTCCTTGACGTAGACGTCGATCTCCTCGCCCACCTTGACGACCTCGGAGGGGTGGCGGATGCGCTTCCAGGAAAGCTCGGAAACGTGCACGAGGCCATCCACGCCGCCGATGTCGACGAACGCGCCGAAGTCGGTCAGGCTGCGGACGACGCCGCGGTAGGTGTTGCCACGCTCGAGAGTGGACCAGACCTCGTCGGCCTTGGCCTTCCGCTCGGTGTTGAGGAGGGCGCGACGGGAACCGGAGACGCGCAGACGCTTCCGATCGGGGTCGTACTGGGTGACGAGGATATCGAATTCCTTGCCCTTGTACTCTTCGAGATTGTCCACGGGACCCATCTCGAGCTGCGTGCGGTGGATATAGATATCGACGCCGCCATAGGTGGCGATGATGCCGTCCTTGACCACGTTCACGACCTTGACCTTGATGGCGAGCTTGTCGCGGTAGGCCTCCTCGACGAGGGCCTTGTACTTGCCGAAGTCGACGCGCGCCTTGGACAGGAGGATCTCCTTGCCCATCTCCGTGTTGCGGATGCTGCGGACGTAGACGTCGATCTCGAGGTGCTCCGCCGCGGCCTTCGCCAGGTCGAAGTCGGGATCTCCCTCGAACTCGTGGCGCGGGATCTTGCCTTCCGACTTGTCCTTGACGTCCACATAGACGCTCTCGTTGTCGAAGCGGATGATCAGTCCTCGAATGGTCGCGCCCCTGTGGATTTCCGGAATGTTGTCGATGAAGTCCGTGAAACTGACGTCTGCGTGCTCCTGCTGACCCATGGGCTCATGCTCACTCATTATCTGGATAACCTCCCTGATCCTGCTTTCGGACGTCGATGCGCCTGCCGTGATACCGATCGTGGCATCCTCTGGCAATCCTGCCGCAAGAATGGGAAACACGTCTTCGATATGCTCGATCAGGTATGTCGCGCCACAACCACCCAAGCAGACCTCAAGAAGCTTCATCGTGTTCGAGCTTTTCCTGCTCCCGACGACGAGCATCACGTCCACTTGGGCGGAGATGATGCGCGCTTCCTTCTGTCTATCCTCCGTGGTCACACATATTGTATCAAAGATTTGGATATTTGCAATTCGCTTCTGGAGCACATTGCGTATTTCAAGCCATTTCGCGGAGGAGAAGGTCGTCTGGGAAACCAGGATGCAGGGGGTTTCGTCCAGTGCGATCGATTCGGCTTCCTCGGCCGTGGACACCACGGCGGCTCTTCCTCCGCACTCCCCGACGATTCCGACCACTTCCGGGTGGTCGGACGTCCCTGCGATCAGCACCCGGCTCCCCTCTTCGGCGGCTTTCCGGGCGATGCGATGGATGCGGGCGACGTACGGACAGGTGCAGTCGACGAGGGCCGTGTTCTTGTCGACGAGCGCATCGCGGGTCGAAGGCGGAATCCCGTGGGTGCGGATCAGGACGCAGGCGCCTTCGGGGACGTCCTCGACGCGGTCGACGCGCGTGAATCCCTTGCGGACGAGGTCGTCGACGACCTCTTCGTTGTGGATCAGCGGGCCCAGCATGTATCGTACGCGTCCGTCCTCGTTCTCCGCAGGGTCGTCGACCATCCCATACGCCTTCTTCACGGCGTTCTGT
>CAXNDY010000097.1:0-5185 GCA_964201095.1 Saccharofermentanales bacterium | reverse complement strand
GAAACCGACTTCTATTTCCGGACACCGGGGTTCCTGCCGCAGGGCCGCTGGTCCTGGGAGCTCGAGCACCGCCTGACCGGGCGAAAGATGCGGGAAACCGACGACTTCCCCGTCGCACGCTGCGCCTTCTGGGGACGAGCCGGCGTCGTCTCCCCCGAGGTCTTCATCGATATCGCGCTGGCGCCCGGCGAAGCGAAGTCATGGACCCGCAGGTACGAGTTCGACTGAGGCTCGCTTCGGGCTCGCTCTGGACGCACCGACCGGATTCCTCCACACGAAACCATCACAGAAAGCCGACGCCCCGTCCACATTTCCGGAGGGTCCAGAGGGTATGATGGAGTCGTAGAAGGAAGGTGATTCCATGTACGAGTCCGATGAGCACAAGCCCTCCGAGGACCTCTCCCTTTCAGAGGCTCCCGCTTCCACGCCGATGCCCTCGGGAAAACGCCGCGTCCTGCAGGTCGGTCGCGCCGCCGCGGCGCTCGTACTCGTCTTCGTCGTCCTGCTCTCCGGTGCGGCCGGATTCACGGGAGGCCTGATCGCCATGCGCGTTCTCGCCGTGCCCACGCCGACGCCCACGGAAGCCGCGGCAACCACCGCTCCCGCCGCGTCATCGACGCCCGCTGTCCCGACCCTGACCGTCGCCGACGGCAACGCCGCGACGGACGGACTCTCGGTCGCCGAAATCGCCGCCATCGCGTCCCCCGGCGTCGTCGAGATCCGCACGAGCGGAACGGTGGTCGTCCGTGGGCGCAGTTACGCCGTGGAAGGCGCAGGCAGCGGAGTGGTCCTCACCGCCGACGGCTACATCGTGACCAACCACCACGTCGTCGACGGCGCCGAGACCATCCAAGTCAAACTCATCGACGGCACTTCGTACGACGCGGTCCTCGTCGACTCCGACGCCACCATGGACATCGCGGTCCTCAAGATCGCCGCGACCGCGCTCCCCGTCGCCACCCTCGGCCTCTCCTCGAACCTCGTCGTCGGCGACACGGCCGTCGCCATCGGCAACCCTCTCGGTGAGCTCGGCGGCACCGTGACCCAGGGCATCATCAGCTCGCTCGACCGGCAGATCGACCTCGACGGAAACACCATGGACCTCCTCCAGACGGATGCCAGCATCAACCCCGGCAACTCCGGCGGTGGGCTGTTCGATTCGCACGGCCGGCTGATCGGCATCGTCGTGGCCAAGTCCTCCGGCTCCGGGCTCGAAGGCCTCGGATTCGCCATCCCCATCGACCACGTGAAGGAGCTCATCGAAACCATGATCGGTTCATGGAAAGGGGTCGTCTGACATGGAAGGAAGACGCGAACTCAAGCACCTCATCGGATTTGCCGAGGCGCTCGCCCTGCGCAACCGGCTTCGGCACGTGCTTCGGCCGGACGAGAACGCCGGTCCGGACGGCACCTACCGCATCCGCAGCCTGTATTTCGACAACTACCAGGACAAGGTGCTCCGCGAGAAGCTCGACGGCATCGCCGAACGCGACAAGTTCCGCCTGCGCGTCTACGGAGGGTCCTTCGACGCCATCCGCCTCGAGAAGAAGTCGAAGCGCGATGGTCTGGGCTGGAAGCGCTCGACCTGGATCTCCCGCACCGAATGCCAGGATCTGATCGAAGGCCGCACCGAAGGCCTGAAGGACCGCGAAGACCCTCTGGTCCAGGAGTTCCTGCGTACCTGCGATTCCCTGCTGCTCCGCCCCAGCACCATCGTGGACTATCGCCGCGAAGCCTACGTCCACCCCGCCGGCAACGTCCGCATCACCATCGACAGCGACCTGCGCACCGGCCTCCGCTCGAAGGACTTCCTCAACCCGGACCTCCCCCTGATTCCCACCGATGCCCCGGGCACGTGCATCCTCGAGGTCAAGTTCGACGGATTCCTGCCCGACTTCATCTCCGACCTGGTCCAGCTCGGCGACCGCCAGTCGACGGCCGTCTCCAAATTCGCCATCTGCCGCACGCGCGGATGAGATCCACTGCAGGAGGACCCCGGCCATGACGTTCAGTGACATCTTCAAGTCCAGCTTCCTCGACAAGGTCACCTCGTTCTCCCTCCTCGACACCCTCATCGCCCTCGTCATCTCGTTCGCGCTCGGCCTCTTCATCCTCTTCATCTACCGCAAGACCTATCGCGGCGTGATGTACTCCGCGAGCTTCGCCACGAGCCTCATGGCGCTTTCGCTGGTCACTACGCTGGTCATCCTGGCCGTCACCTCCAACGTCATCCTGTCGCTCGGCATGGTCGGCGCGCTGTCGATCGTCCGCTTCCGCACGGCCGTCAAGGAGGCGATGGACATCGTCTTCCTGTTCTGGGCCATCGGCTCGGGCATCGTCGTCGGCGCCGGCCTCTACCCGTTGGCCGTCCTCGGCTCCCTCCTCATCGGCCTCGTCCTGTTCGTCTTCTCCACCCGCAAGGTCCGCGAGACCCCCTACATCCTGGTGCTCGCCTGCGAGGACGATGCCGCCGAGAAGCGCGCCATGGAGGTGATCGCGAAGAGCTGCTCGAAATACACCGTCAAGTCGAAGAGCGTGTCGGCCGCGGCCGGCATCGAGACCACGACCGAAGTCCGCGTCGGGGACGGGACCACCGCCTTCGTCAACGAGATCGCGGCGCTGCCCGGCATCCGCAACGCGGTCCTGGTGAGCTACAATGGCGAATACGCGAGCTGACCGCGTGAGCCGCGTCCACCGCGCGACGCGTGCGACTCGTGCGACCCGTACGAGCCGGACGACCCGCGGGTTCGACCTGCTCGTCGCATGCGTCGTCCTCGCCGCGGTCCTGCTGACCGGGTTCACGATGTTCCTGCAGCCGGCTGCGACCGAGCAGGAAGTCGGCGCGGACGCCACGCCATCGCCATCGGTGCCGACCTACTCGGCCTCCTCCGAATACACGACCAGGCTCTTCGGCGGCAACCGCGTCGTCCAGCTCGACCTCCGGGTCGATGCCGCCCTTTGGAAGACGATGCTCGCCGACGCATCCTCGGAACAATACATCGCCGTCGACGCCGTCGTCGACGGGACGACGTTCGCCACGGCGGGCATCCGGGCCAAGGGCAATTCGAGCCTCTCCATGGTCGAGATGTCCGGGTCGGACCGCTACAGCTTCAAGCTCGAATTCGACCACTTCGTGGACGGGCAGACCTGCTTCGGCCTCGACAAGATCGCCCTGAACAACATCTTTGCCGATGCGACCTACATGAAGGAATTCCTGTCCTACGACATCATGGACAGCATCGGGGTCCCGACCCCGCTCCGAACCTATGTCCAGGTCTCCGTGAACGGGGAACCCTGGGGTCTCTACCTCGGGGTCGAGGCCCTGGAGGACAGTTTCGCGGCGCGCGTCTACGGCAAGGACAAAGGCGAGCTCTACAACGTGAAGACCATGGGCGCACCGGGCCTCTCGAACGCCAGCGGCACGACCCAGTCGGTTCTTCCCGGCCAGCCCGTCAAGCTCCCCGGCGGTGACCTGATCTACACCGACAACGACCCCGCCAGCTACTCCGCCATCTTCTCATACTCCGTCTTCAACACCTCGGAGACCGACTATGCCCGGGTCATCGCCGCCCTGGAGACCCTGTCCAAGGGCACGGATCTCGAGAAGAGCTTCGACGTGGACGAGATCCTCCGCTACATGGCGGCGCAGACCCTCGTCGTGAACATGGACAGCTACTTCTCGAACATGCAGCAGAACTACTATCTGCACGAGTCGGACGGGGTCCTCTCCATCCTGCCCTGGGACTACAACACGGCCTTCGGCGGCTTCATGATCTCCGACGCCTCGACCTTCGTGAACTTTCCCATCGACACGCCGCTGCTCGACACCTTCATGTCCCAGCGACCCCTCGTCTCCCAGCTGTTCGCCGTCGAGGAGTACAAGACACTCTACCACCAGTATCTCCAGGAACTCGTCGACACGTATCTCGCCGGCGGCCGTTTCCAGAAGCTCGTCGAGGAGACCGACGCCCTGATCTCCCCCTATGTGGAATCCGACCCGACGGCCTTCTACACCTACGACCAGTATCGGGCGGGCGTCACCGTGCTCCAGTCCCTCGGCACCCTGCGATTCCAGAGCGTCCAGGAGCAGCTGGACGGCACCGTTCCCTCCACGACGGCCGGTCAATCCAGCGCGTCGGCCCACCTTGTCGACGTCGGGACGGCCGATCTGTCCGCCCTCGGGACGCAGACCGGTTCCGGCGGTGGGCCGGGAGGCGGAGGCGGACCGGGCGGCGGACCCGGCGGACCGTAGGCCACGAGCGCTTGCCTTCGCACTTCCCGAGTGCTAGCGTGGGAGATGGAATCTTCCGGCTTCACTCAAGGATATGGAGGACGAATCGATGTTCTGCACGAAATGCGGCACCAACCTCCCCGACGGCACCCGATTCTGCAGCGCATGCGGCGCCCAGACGGGCGCGACCGGCGCACCCCCCGCCCAGGCTCCCGCGGCTCCGGTCTACGCACCCCCGCCGGTCGCGGCGGCGGCACCCCCGCCTCCACCTCCTCCGCCTCCTCCACCCGCACCATCCCGTCCCCTCCGCTACGAGATCTTCGGCGGTACGCTGCCGGCGGTCTCCATCCGCCTCGACCCCGGCGAAAGCATCTACACGCAGGCCGGAGGAATGGCCTGGATGGACGCGGGCATCACGATGACCACGAACATGCAGGGAGGCCTGATGAAGGGTCTCGGCCGGATGTTCTCGGGCGAATCCCTCTTCATGGCCACCTACTCCGCGACCGGTCCGAACCAGGAGTTCGTCGCCACGAGCACCATGCCGGGCTGCATCCTGGACCTCGAACTGACGGGTCTCCCCGTGATCGCCCAGCGCTCGTCCTTCCTCTGCGCCCAGCCCAGCGTGGTGCTCAGCGCCTTCGTCACGCGCAGCGTCGGCGCCGGGCTGTTCGGCGGCGAGGGCTTCATCCTCCAGCGCCTGACGGGCACCGGCCGCGTCTTCCTCGAAATCGACGGAAGCCTCAAGGAGCGCACCCTCGGCCCCGGCGAGACCCTCAAGGTCGACACGGGACACATCGCGGCCTTCGAGGAGACGGTCCAGTACCGCGCCGAGATGGTCAAGGGCTTCAAGAACGTCCTGTTCGGCGGCGAGGGCCTGTTCCTCTCGACGCTGACGGGTCCCGGCAAGGTCTGGCTGCAGACCATCACCCTGCCCGGCTTCGCGAAGGAACT
>CAXNDY010000096.1:0-5300 GCA_964201095.1 Saccharofermentanales bacterium | reverse complement strand
CCCTTCTCGCTACAGCGACCGATCCCAAGGCATCCGTAGAGATCACCGGCAACGAAGGACTCCTCGCTGGCCAGGACAACGCCGTGACGGTTCTCTGCAGGGCGGAGGACGGCAAGACCACGACCGAGTACAAGGTCATCGCCTGGCGTGCCCCTGCCCATGACTCCGCCGACCCGACTCCGACGACCGAGCCCTCGCCCGCGGTGACGATGCCCGAGACGAGCGGCACGCCGGCGGCGACACCCACGACGGACCCCGGGTCCGACAAGAGTTCGGGGAACGCACCGGTGCTGCCCATCGCAGGAGCTGGTGCCGTTGGAATCGTCATTGGCCTGGGGGGAAGTCTTCTGGTCAGGAAGCGCAAGTGAAGACCCCTATGGCCTGAAACGCCCCGCCGCTCTACTGGAAGCTGATGAGTCCGCGGTACAGCACCTGCAGGATCAGCTCCGTGATCGTGGGGACCGATTCGACCATGCCGTCCTTGAGCCACTTGTGGAGCAGGCTGATGCATCCCGTGGTGGCGTAGGCCTTCAGATACTCCATGGTCCGGCCGTCCATGGTCTTGCTGTATTGCCAGGAAACGATCTCGGACAGCTCGAGGATGTCCTTCTGGAACGCGAAGTCGCAGTTCTCGCTGAGCAGGACCTTGAACAGTTCGGCGTTCTCCTTCGCGTATTCGAGGATGCGCGACATGGCCTGCGCCGTCACCGGAAGGTCGTCGACGTATTCCTGCTTCTCCAGGTGGAGCTTCAGGTTGGCCATCACGTCCTCTTCGATCTGGCGGAGAAGGTCGTACGGGTCCGAGTAATGCGTATAGAACGTGCTGCGGTTGATGTCCGCGATCTCGCACAGGGATTTGACGGAGATGCTGGAGATGTGCTGGCTCTGCATGAGATGGACGAGTGCGTCCTTCAGGACGGTCTTCGTGTATTTGACGCGTCGGTCCGACTTGCTGCCCTTCATGTCCTCCTCCGGTTTCCGAACTTTGATGGTTTTTCGACAGTGTGACTTCGCATGTCGCATACAAGTCATTTACGAGCCATCTGATGGTTGTTTGCCGACACACTGTCGATTATATTGCACCTAGTAGGTGAAATCAACTCATTGTCGTCTGGAGGAAACCCTCTTGGATCGGTTCGTGAATGCCATTCTCAAGCACCGGAAAACGGTGGTCATCGTCTTCCTCGCCATCGCGGCGGTGTGCGTGGTGCTCCAGATGTTCGTCGGGATCGACTACGACCTGGTGGACTACCTTCCGAAGGAGGCCCAATCGACGAAGGCGCTGGCGATCATGAACCAGGAGTTCGCGCAGTCCATGCCCAACGCCAGCGTCATGGTGAAGGACGTCACGCTGATGCAGGCGAAGGAGACCAAGCGGAGCCTCGCCGCCATCCCGGGCGTCACGCAGGTGCTCTGGCTGGACGACGTCTTCGATATCGCGCTTCCGCTGGAGACAGGAGACGCCGACACGATCCGGGGGTTCTACCGGGACGGCGACGCGCTGTTCTCCGTCACGATCGCCAAGGGAATGGAAAAGCCGGCCTGTGCGGCGATCCTGGTCCTGATCGGTGCGGATGGAGCCCTGACGGGGGAGGCCCCCGACCTGGTATCCGTCCAGAACGCGACGGTGGCGGAAGTGCTCAAGGCGGCGGCCATCCTCGTGCCGATCTTCCTGCTGATCCTGATCCTGTCGACGACTTCCTGGATCGAGCCGCTGCTGTTTCTCGCGGCCATCGGCATCTCCATCCTCATCAACATGGGCACGAGCGTGTTCCTGGGCCGGATCTCGTTCATGACGAACTCGGTGAGCCCCATCCTGCAGCTCGCCTGTTCGCTGGATTATGCCATCTTCCTGCTCCACAGCTTCTCCGACAACCGGAAGAAGTATCCGGACGTCGCGGAAGCCATGCGGCATGCGGTCCGGGAGTCGATGTCGACGATCGCCGCGAGCGCCGCCACGACGCTGTTCGGCTTCCTCGCCCTCGTGTTCATGAAATTCGGGATCGGGTCGGACCTCGGGGTGAACCTGGCGAAGGGCATCGTCCTGAGCTTCATTTCGGTCATGGTCTTCCTGCCGGCGCTCACGCTGCTCCTCTATAGGCTCGTCGACCGGACGCGGCACCGCGAACTGATGCCGAGCTTCCAGAACGTCGACCGGGTCCTGTCGCGGATCGCAGTGCCCATGGTCCTCCTGGTGGCTCTCCTCGTCGTGCCCAGTTTCCTGGGCCAGCGCCAGACGAGCTTCACCTACGGGAACAGCATCGCCAGCGCGAACACGCGCAACGAACGGGACAGCCGGGCGATCGAGGCGGTCTTCGGGAAATCGACGGTCGTGGCGCTGCTGGTGCCGCGAGGCGAGGTCATGAAGGAACGGGACCTGAGTCGCGATGTCGGGCAGCTGGAGCACGTGACGGCCGTGGTGTCCTATGCGGAACAGGTGGGAACGGCCCTTCCGCCCGAGTTCCTGGATGAAGGGATCGTGGATCGCTTCTATTCGGCGAACCACGCGCGCATCATCGTGTACACCGACACGCCGCAGGAAGGCGACGTCGCCTTCCGGACCGTGGAGAGCATCCAGGCCGCGGCACGGGTCTACTATGGCGATGCGGCCCTTTCGGTCGGTCCGAGCGCCAGCCTGCTGGACATGAAGAACGTCGTGAAGACGGACAACACGATGGTGAACGCCGTCGCGGTCGTCGCCATCTTCCTGGTCCTGCTGCTCACGTTCCGTTCCCTCCTGCTGCCTCTCTTCCTGCTGCTGACCATCGAGACCGCCATCTGGATCAATCTCTCGATCCCGTATTTCACGGGCTCCCCGATCAATTTCATCGGCTTCCTGGTCATCAGTACCGTGCAGTTGGGGGCGACCGTCGACTACGCCATCCTGCTGACGACCCGGTATCGGGTCCACCGGAGTCGGATGCCCAAGCGCGAGGCGATGCATGCCGCGCTCGGCGAGAACTTCCGGTCCATCCTGGTTTCGGGCGCCACGCTCGCGGCAGCGGGATTCACACTGTTCGCGACCTCCTCGAACCCGGCGATCTCCGGACTGGGACTTCTGCTCGGACGAGGCACGCTGCTCTCGGTCCTGATGGTGACGTGCTTCCTGCCGGGCCTGCTCATCCTGTTCGACAAGGCCATCCGCAGGACGACCTACAAAGCCGACTTCTTCGGTCCGGCGAAAGCCGGACTCCCCATGGCGAAAGCCGGAATCCCTCTGGAGGAAGAACATGAAGACTAACGCCTTCCGATTCGCCACCCTCGTCTGCCTGGCTGCCGCGCTGACGGTGCTGCCGTTCCCCCTGTCTCCGGTGTCGGCCGACGCGTCGACGCCGCTCGCAACGGCCGCCCGTAGTCCTGCCCGAGCCACGGACAAAAGGGAAGTGGTCTACGCGAACCTCGCTCCGGGCGGCGCCCCCTTGGCCGTCTACGTCGTGAACCACTTCGAGGTCGCGCAGGCCGGAACCCTGGTGGACCACGGCCTCTACGCGTCGGTGGTCAATCTGACCGATACGGACCCGCTGACGCAGTCCGGCGACGAAGTCACGTTCCAGGCCGCTGCAGGGGACTACTTCTATCAGGGGAACCTGGCGACGGCAGAACTGCCGTGGATCTTCGAAATCACCTACCTTCTCGATGGCACGCGCACCGCGGCCCAGGACCTGAGGGGCAGGTCCGGGGAGCTCGAGATCCGCCTGACCACGCGGGCGAACCCGAAGGCGGATCCGGTCTTCTTCGAGAACTACCTATTGCAGATCGAACTGATGCTGGACACGGCCCGATGCGACGGAATCGCAGCGGATGGGGCGACGATCGCCGAGGCGGGCAACGACAGGGTCGTCGCCTTCACGGTCCTACCCGGCAAGGACGCGGACCTGTCCGTGACGGCCACGGTGCGCGACTTCGCCCTGGCGGGGATCGGCATCCGCGCCATGCCGTTTTCGATGGCCCTCGAACTGCCGGACACCAGCGGCATGACGAAGGACCTGACCGCCCTGACGGATGCGATCGCGAAGCTGGATGGCGGCGTGAAGACGCTGGCCGAAGGCGTTTCCGGCCTGGACACGGGCGCAGCCGGGTTGGCGGGAGGCTCCGCACGGTTCGCGGAGGGCCTGTCCCAGCTGGCGGGTCGATCGGCTCCGTTGGAATCCGCCTCCGCGCAGATCGGACAGGCTTTGTCCGGGATCTCCGCCGCGTTGGGCGCGACCGATTGGGAGAGCGACCTCACGCAGATCGCCCAGCTCCCCCCGGCTCTGTCGCAGCTCGCACTCGGGTTGGACGAGATACGGGACGGAATCCTGGGTCTTTCTACCGGGTATTCGGACGCATACGCCGCGTTGGATGCGGCCATGGCCGCGCTTCCAGGCACGGAGATCGCCATGGTCGACATCGAGGGACTGTATGCGACGGTGACCGAGCCCGGCCAGCGCCTCGTGCTGGACCAGCTGGTCGAATCCTACCGGGCTGCGCTCGTTCTGAAGGCGACGTATTCCCAGGTCCAGTCGGCCTTCGCCGCCGTCGATGCGAATCTCGGCGCGATGTCGGAGTCCATCGGCACGATCTCCGGAACCTTGTCGGGCATCTCCACGCGGATGTCGGCCTCCTTCGGTGGAGAGGATCCGGCAGGCAGTATGCAGGCGCTGTCCACAGGATTGTCCACGCTGGCCTCCCAGTACGGACAGTTCGACGCCGGGTTGAACCAGTATCTGGACGGCGCACGCACGCTGTCGACGAACTACGGGGCTCTGGACCAGGGAATCGCGTCGCTGTCCGGCGGACTCGCCGGCCTGGACGAGGGTACGCAGACCCTCTCTACGGGAGCCGGAGAACTGAACGCGGGTGTCGCCGGGCTACCCGATCGGATCCAGACGCAGATCGACTCGCTGGTGTCGGCGTATGACGGATCGGACTTCCAACCGGTGTCCTTCGTGTCCAGTGCGAATCAGAACGTCTCGCTGGTCCAGTTCGTCTTCGCGACGGCGGAGATCGAACCCTTGGAGAAGACTCCCGCGGTCGAACCCGTCGTCGCGAAGGTCACCTTCTGGGACCGGCTCGTGGCGCTCTTCACCCGGGCCGCTGGATAAGGGGTCGCTCCATCGAAGCCGGTCGGCTGTAGGGCGTCCCGCTCCTACAGGAACCAGCCGCCGAAGGCGTTGAAGGCGTAGCCGATGATCAGGATGCCGACCGTGACGATGCCTGCGAAGACGACGAGCAGGCGGGTCTTCACGACTTTCTTGAGCAGGATCATGGATGGCAGGGACAGGGCCGTGACCGCCATCATGAAGGACAGCACGGTGCCG
>CAXNDY010000095.1:0-5317 GCA_964201095.1 Saccharofermentanales bacterium | reverse complement strand
AGCACGTTGCCGCGGTCCCCGTAGAGATTCAGCAGTTCCGGGTAGAGGTGGGCGATCCGGACCTTCTTCTGGTTCCTTTCCATGCTTCGCTCCTCCCCTACTCCCAGAACCCGGCCAGCCCGTAGTCCGAAGCCAGGCGGGCGCGCAGGGCGAGCATCGCGGTATAGGTCGGCAGCACGTAGAGGCAGGTGTCGGGCGGACACGCCGCGAGCAGTTCCTTCAGCAGTGCGTGGGCGTTCTCTCCGGTGTGGAGTTGGTCGGCGGGCACACCGGCATAGACGAGGCGGAGGGCCATGTCCTGGACGCGCTTGCCCGAGGCGCCGACGAGCGGCGGAACCCGCCCGCGCTCCGCGAGCCGTTCGATATCGGCGTCCCAGATCCAGGAGACGTCCGTGCCATCGGCGATGTTGTCGTTGAGGACGAACAGCGCGGCGCCGACGTCCTTCGCCGCGCAGAGGAACTCCACGGCCTGGTCGAAGCCGGCGGGGTTCTTGACGAGGATCAGGCGGATGCTGCGGTCTCCGGCCCGGATCAGCTCCATGCGGCCGAAGCCCGTATCGGAGGAAGGCAGATGGGACAGGACCGCGGCGAAGCCCTCGCCGAACGCCAGGGCGGCGGCGGTCGCGGCGAGCGCGTTGTAGACGTTGTAGCGGCCGGGCACGGGGATGTCCGTCTCGCGCGCTTCTTCGCCGTGCACGAAGAGAGCCCGGGTGCCGGTGCCGTCCTCGGACAGGATGCCGCGGCAGGAAAGAGCCGAAGCGGGGCGGGCATAGCCGCAGGAGGGGCAGGCGAAATCGCCGAGGTGACCGTAGGTGCGGCCCTTGTAGACGTAGTGCGCGCCGCAGAAGAGGCAGTGCGTCGCCTCGGTGCCGCGGACGGCGTCGGGCGGCAGCATCGCGGCCGGCTCGAAGCCGTAGAACAGGGTGCGCGCTTCCCGGCCGCGGCCGAGCGAGGCGCAGAGGGAGTCGTCGGCGTCGGTCACGAGCCGCGCGGCACAGGCGTCGAGTCCCTCCGACAGGAAACGGAGGGTCGTGGCGAGTTCGCCGAAGCGGTCGAGCTGGTCGCGGAAGAGGTTGGTGACGACGACGACCTTCGGGTCGAGCCCGGCGGCGACACGGCGGAAGGCGGCTTCGTCGATCTCGAGGACCGCGACGGTGCGGGGGGCGCGGAGCTTCTTCCGGTTCTCGAGCAGGGTCGTGGCGAGGCCGGTCTTCAGGTTGGCTCCGGAGCGGTTGGTGACGACCGCCCATCCCAGGCCGCGGAGGATCGCGCAGAGCATGCGCGTCGTGGTGGTCTTGCCGTTGGTGCCGGTCACGACCAGCACGGGGACTCCGGTCGAAAGGGATCGGAGGAGCTTCGGGTCGATGCGCAGGGCGACCTTTCCGGGGAGCGTCGTGGCGCCGCTGCCGACGAGACGCAGCCCTCGCAGGAGGGTGACGCCCAGGGTCACGGCAATCCGGGTCCGGATCCGGTCGAGTCCCGACATCTAGGCCTTCGGTGCTCCTCTCAGGTATCGGTCCGCCTCGACGGCGGCCTGTTCGCCCTCCGCCATCGCCCAGACCACCAGCGACTGCCCGCGGCGCATGTCGCCGCACAGGAAGATCGCGGGGTGGGTGGTCGTGTACCCTTCGTCCTTCGACACGCGCAGCGCTTCGAAGAGGTACTCCTCCGGGCCTGTGAAGCCCATGGCGAGAATCGCGAGGTCGAATTCCTCGTGGCGTTCGGTCTCCGGCCTCGGTCTGGGGGTCATGCGCCCGCCTTCGCGGAGCCACTCGACCTCGACCGCGTCCACTCCGGTCAGCCTGCCGTCCGCGCCCGTGAAACGGAGCGTCGACATGCAGTACCGGCGGGGGTCGGCTCCCTGCAGGAGAATGGCTTCCTCCTGGCCGTAGTCGGTCTTCCGGATCCCGGGCCAACGAGGCCAGGGTGCGGTCGCAGGGCGCTTCTCCGGCGGTGCGGGAAGCAGTTCGTATTGTACCACATCGGCCGCCCCCTGGCGCAGGGAGGTGGCCACGCAGTCGTTGCCCGTGTCGCCTCCGCCGATGACCAGGACGCGTTTCCCGGCGAGCGGTCTGCCCGCCATGCCGGACAGCATCGCCTTCGTCGCTTCGGTCAGGAAGTCGACGGCGAAGCGGACGCCGGAGAGGTCGCGCCCCGGAACCTTGAGGTCGCGCGGGTGGGAGGCGCCGCAGGCCAGCACGAGGCTGTCGTAGTTGTACAGGAGGTCGGTGGCCTCGACGTTGCGACCGATGTCGGCGTTGAGGACGAAGCGGATGCCCTCCTGCTCGAGATAGCGGATCCTGCGGGTGAGCGCGTTCTTGTCGAGCTTCATGTTCGGGATGCCGTACATGAGAAGCCCACCGGGAGAGTCGCTGCGCTCGAAGACGGTCACCTCGTGCCCCTGCCGGTTCAGCCGGAAGGCGGCGGCGAGGCCGGCAGGGCCGCTGCCGACGACGGCGACGGTGGCCCCGGTGCGGACCTTGGGCGGACGCGGCACGATCCAGCCCTCGGCCCATGCCGTCTCGGCCAGGTAGAGCTCGATCTCGCGGATGGTCACGGCCTCGCCGTTGTTCGCACAGGTGCAGGAGGCTTCGCAGGGCGCGGGGCAGACGCGGCCGGTGAATTCGGGGAACGGCGAGGTTGCTTCCAGCCTCTCCCAGGCCATCTTCGTCAGTCCGCGGTAGAGGAGGTCGTTCCACTCGGGGATGAGGTTGCGCTTGGGACATCCCGAGGACACGTTGGCGACGGTCACGCCGCCGTGGCAGAACGGCACGCCGCAGTCCATGCATCGCGCGGCCTGGTCCTTGAGGAAGACGGTCGGCGCGGGTCCGTGCAGTTCGTTCCAGTCGCACAGCCGCTCGGCCGGTTCGCGTGCGGGCCACACCGCCCGCTGGTAGTCCATGAATCCCGTCGGTTTCGCCATGAGTCCCTAGACCCCCTTCCCGCCCATGCGGATCTCGAAGGCCCTGTCCAGCAGGGTCTCTCCGGTGCAGCCTTCGTTCGTGGCCGTGTCCATCGCCTTCAGCATGTCGGCGTAGTCGTCCGGCAGGACCTTGAGGAACCGCGCTCCGGATGCCGGCCAGTCCGACAGCAACGCAAGGGCGCGCTTGCTCCCCGTGTGCACGGCGTGCTTCTCCAGGAGGTCCTCCACGACCCGGAGGTCGTCGGACTCCATGGGCAGCAGCGAGACCATCTCCCGGTTGATGCGGTCCTCGGCCAGTCTTCCGTCGAGGAGGTAGGCCACGCCGCCGGACATTCCGGCCGCGAAGTTCTTGCCCACGCCTCCGAGGACCACGGCGACGCCGCCGGTCATGTATTCGCAGCCGTGGTCGCCCAGCCCCTCGCAGACCGCGCTCGCGCCGCTGTTGCGGACGCAGAAGCGCTCGCCCACGCGGCCACCGACGAACAGCTCGCCGCTCGTCGCGCCGTACAGGATCACGTTGCCGGCCAGCACGTTGTTGGCGTCGTCCCAGCCCGCGTCGGCCGGGCGGCGCACGACGATCCGGCCACCGGAAAGGCCCTTGCCGACGTAGTCGTTGGCCTCACCCGACAGGAACAGGTCGACGCCTTCGGGCACGAACGCCCCGAAGGACTGGCCCGCGCAGCCGTCGAACTCGAAGGACAGCGTGCCCTCGGGGAGCCGGACATAGCGCTCGCTCACGAAGGAACCGATGCGCGTCCCGACGGTGCGCTGCGTGTTCACGATGCGCGACTTCATATGGACTCCGTCCTTCTCGACCATGGTGCCCACGGCGTCCATGAACATCGCCCATTCCTCGCGGCCGCCGCCCTTGACGCCGCGCTCGCGTGGAGGGCGCGCCCCCATGTAGGCGGTCAGTCCCGAGAGGTCGATGTGCGACGTGCGCCCGGTGGTCCTGCGCTGGACGAGGCGGTCGGAGCGGCCGACCATCTCCTCGACGGTGCGGAACCCGAGGGCGGCCATCTCGCGGCGCAGGTCCTCGGAAAGCATGCGGAACAGGGTGACGACGTGCTCGGGGTCGCCGGAGAAGAGCGCGCGGAGCTCCGGGTTCTGCGTCGCGATGCCGACCGGGCAGGTGTCGAGATTGCACACGCGCATCATCACGCACCCCAGGACGACCAGCGGCAGCGTCGCGAAGCCGAACTCCTCGGCACCCAGCAGCGCGGCCACGGCGATGTCCTTGCCGGTCATGAGCTTGCCGTCGACCTCGAGGCGGACGCGTCCGCGAAGTCCGTTGAGCATGAGGGTCTGGTGGGCCTCGGCGAGCCCGATCTCCCACGGAAGGCCGGCGTGGTAGATGGAGGTTCGTGGCGAGGCGCCGGTGCCGCCGTCGAAGCCGCTGACCAGGATCACGTCGGCGCCGCCCTTGGCGACGCCCGCGGCGATGGTGCCGACGCCGGTGCCGGAGACCAGCTTGACGTTGATGTCGGCGCGCGGGTTGGACTGCTTCAGGTCGTAGATCAGCTGGGCGAGGTCCTCGATGCTGTAGATGTCGTGGTGGGGAGGCGGAGAGATCAGGGCGACGCCCGGCGTGGAGTGGCGGGTGCGGGCAATCCAGGGGTAGACCTTCCGGGCCGGCAGCTGGCCACCCTCGCCGGGCTTCGCGCCCTGTGCGATCTTGATCTGGATCTCCCTGGCCGAAGCGAGGTAGTGCCCCGTCACGCCGAAGCGCCCGGACGCCACCTGCTTGATGGCGCTGTTGCGGTCGGTGCCGAGCCGGTCGGGCTCCTCGCCGCCCTCGCCGCTGTTGCTGCGCCCGCCGATGCGGTTCATGGCCTTCGCGAGGCACTCGTGGGCCTCGCGGGAGATGGAGCCGAAGGACATGGCGCCCGTCTTGAAGCGACGCATGATGGCCTCGGCCGGCTCCACCTCGTCGAGCGGCACCGCCGTGCCGGGTGTGAAGTCGAGCAGCGAGCGCAGCGTCGCACGGGTCTCGCTCTCGAGAAGCGCGCGGTACTGGCCGTAGAGACCTGAGTCGCCGGTGCGCGCGGCCTGCTGGATCAGGTGGATGACCTGCGGGTTGTACAGGTGCTGCTCCCCATCCCTGCGATAGCGCGTGCGGCCTCCCGTGGGCAGCGGGACGTCGGAGCCTTCGGCGAAGGCGGGATGGTGCAGCCGGGCGCAGTCCTCGGCGATCTCGTCGAGGGTGACCCCGCCGACGCGGGAGACGGTGCCGGCGAACCAGTGCTCCGCAACTTCGGTGGAAAGTCCGACCGCCTCGAAGATCTGCGCTCCCTGGTACCCCTGGATGGAGGAGATGCCCATCTTGGACATGACCTTCACGACGCCGTGCTCGACGGCTTCGCGGAAATGCGCGATGGCGGAGGCGGGGGCGCG
>CAXNDY010000094.1:0-5332 GCA_964201095.1 Saccharofermentanales bacterium | reverse complement strand
TCCCGCGATGCTGCTGGCCATGGGAATGGAAAAGCTGTCCGGGATCGGGAGACAATCGACTACGGCTTCCTTCGACCCTCTGTTCGACACCGGAAGGGAGGAGGAGGCCGATTCGAACGGCTGGGGGGAAGCCCTCCTGAAGCTGGCCGAGAACGCGACTCCTTCCCCGGATGAACCGGCGGTCCTGCCCGAGGACGAAAGCTACGATCTAGGGGACGCGTCGCGCGATATGAGCGATTGCCTGCGGGAGATCCAGGCGATGAACCGCTCGTCCGCCGCGGATCCGACGAGTCCGAGTCTTCCCTCGCCGCTGGACCCCGCGTCGTTGTCGGGATTCCTCACGGCGACGATGGAGGGACTTCCCGTTTCCTTGGACGCGCTGCTGGACGAAGCCTCCATCGACGTCTACGTTTCGACGATGTTCCGGTCGCGGGTACTCTCGCGTTCCGAAAACGGCGTCGTCCTTCCAACCCGCGACCTTCGCGGCAGAGCGCTGTCCAGCCTCTCGAGCGTCGACCGGTACGAAGTGGAGCGCATCCTGGTTGGACGAAGCACGGACGCCGAAAATCTCCGGGCGGTCGAGCGACGCATCCTGGCGATCCGCTTCGCTTTCCATATGGCCGCGCAGCTGACCGACGGCACCAGCCGGGAAAAGGCGCAGCTCCTTGCCGCGGCTTTGTCCGGACTCCTTTCGGCGGCGACTTCCGGAGCCCTCGTGATTCCTCCGGATTTCCTGGCCACCGCGCTGCAGGCCGCCTGGGCCTTCGAGGCCGCGCAGAGAGAGGTGCGCACCCTCGTGGGAGGAGGCGCCGTTCCGTTTCTTCCGGACCTCCTCGTGAAGGACCTTCCCGAGCTGTCGCAATGGTCGTCGACCTATGGCGACCACCTGATGCTTCTCCTGCTGACCCTACCTCGTTCCGTGAAACTGGAACGCGTCGCTTCGGCGATCGAACGGAACCTGGTCCTCTTCGGGGCATCGACGGTGGACGGAACGGGCGGTCCCGCCCTGTCCGGATACGCGACCCGCATGGTGACGTCGACGGAATACCGTGAAGAGGTCATTTCCCGGTCCTCCGGGTATGGTGCCGATGGTTCGCGTTGACCGCATGCGGAGAAAAGCGGGAAGCTTCGCTCTGGAGGCCGCCGTAGCGCTGCCGGGGTTCGTGCTGGTCGCCACGCTCGTCCTGACCGGCATGATGGCGGCCCGTATCGGAATCCAGGTGGACATGGCGCTGGAACGGCTCGGTCGTCTTGTCGGACTTGCGGGACCGGCGGCGGACTTCGTCGGCGTCGACCGCCTCGACGGCGCCCTCGATTCCATCGCTGGAGGCGACCTTCGCGCTTCGCTCGACGGAATCGGTCTGGAAGCGCTCGCGGATCTTCTGGTCTCGGGTTCTTCGAGTCTGCTCCTTCCGTCCTTCTTCGATGTCGAATACGAGGCGGTGGAGTCCCTGGGAGGGTTCGATGGCCTATTGTTCGTCGGAGAGGGGGCGAGCCGCTGGCGGATCGAATGCGAATCCAGACTTTCGGAGGATACGCTCCGGCTCACCCTGAACTATTCGCTGCGCACTCCCTTCGGTCCGATCGAACGCCGCTCGACCGCGCTGCTGCCTCTCTGGGCTTCCGGGGATGGCACGAGGGACCCGAGAAGTGCGGAGAACGTATGGAACCTCGGCAATCTGGAACGGGGCCGCGCCCTCCGCGCGCGTTTCGGTGGAAACCTGCCGATGGGGTACCCCGTTCTTTCTGCTTTCCGAGAGGGGACCGCGACGGTCGTCCACAGCATGGACCTTTCGGAGCGGGGGTGGCAGGACCTCGGGGAGGCGGAACGGGACCTCATGGAACGGGTAGAAGCGCTGGCCGCCTTCGACGGAACACCGCTGCCGTGGGGTTCGGATGGAATCGCGATCGCACCCGGTTCCATCCGGACGCGTCGTTACATCCTGGTGGTGCCGACCAACACCGACGAGGTCCGTTCCGATCCGCTTCTCGAACGGTGTTCGCGGTCCGCGTCGGACCAGGGCGTCCTCCTGTCGGTCGTGCGGTACCAGGAAAGCCTTTCCGCGGTTGCGGAGGAATAGCGCTTGGAGTATCATTCCAAGAAGAATGAAGAGAATGGGAGTCCATATGAAGCGCATCAAGAGCAAGAATCTGCGGAGGACCCTCGTGGCCTTCCTTTGTCTGGTCGTGGTGTCCGTTGGAACCGTGACCTATTTCCTCGTCGACCTTCTCGGACGAGCCGGACACACCGATATCGACATCGTCGACCAGGTCACGGTGCCTGCGGGATCCCTGGACGATATCACGGAACCACCCGAGGAACCCCTCCCGACCGACGGATCGACCGATACCACTCCGGGAACGACGCCGATCGGCAGCCTGAAGCGCTGGGGTACCGGGCGATGCCCCGTCTACGTCGTCTCCTCGATTCCCATCCAGAAGGTGGAGCAGAAGGATCCGGACGTCGAGAACATCCTGGTCTTCGGCGTCGATTCGCGGTCCGCCACCACGAAAGCCGCGCGGACGGATACGATGATGATCGTCACCATCGATACCCGCAATGGAAGCAAGACCATCAAGCTGACCTCCATCCTCCGGGACACCCAGGTCGTCATCGCCGGCCGTACCCTTCCGAACAAGCTCAACACACCGTATGTGTTCGGCGGCATCGGTCTCATGATCAACACCATCAACCACACGTTCGACCTCGATATCCAGAAATTCATCATGATCGACCTCTCCAGCGCCGAGAAGGTCATCGACATGACCGGCGGAATCCATATCGTCCTCCTGGAGAAGGAGATCGGCTGGCTCAACATCAACATCGACGAGACCAACGTGCTTTTCAAGAACCTCACGCCGGTCTCCCAATACATCCTGACGCCCGGCGACCACCTCATGGACGGCCGACAGGCGGTCGCCTATGGACGGATCCGCAAGATCGACAGCGACTTCCAGCGGACCAACCGCCAGCGCTACGTCGCGAAGCAATTGCTCAAGGCGTTCCTCGAAGCCACGGTGGACAAGAAATACACGGCGCTCCAGGCCGCATTCGAGGGAGTCAACACCAACATGTCCTACCCGGACATGTTCCGCATCGCCTCCGACACCGTCTCCGCGATGCCATCTGACCTCTCCTCCCTCCAGGAATACCGTGTTCCGGCTCCGGGGATGTATTTCGACGACAAGACGACGTACAACCTCGTCATGGACCTGCCCGTCCAGACGGCCGCCCTCCATCGCTTCATCTGGAACACGCTGCCGCCTGCGACCTCGACTCCGGAAATCTCGCCCGAAGTCAGTCCGGAGGCCTCCGGGACATCTGCGCCGTCTCCGACCGTCGACGCGTCGCCGTCCCCCACGGCCGTCGAACCGACCCCGACCTCAACGCCCGAGGCGACTCCTGCGGCATCCCCGAATCCCTGAACGACATCGAGGATCCTGAACACGAGGAAAGGAATCGATCCACTTGAGACAGAAGCGAACGCTCGGCAACGTCCATTCCCGGCAGTACGGTGACCTCGCCCCTTTCCAGGGTCGCGGCCGCCGCCGTCCCCGCGTTTTCCGGACCCTGCTGGGTGCCGTCCTGGTGGTGGTCCTGATCGGAACCGTCGCGATCGGCGGATACCTTCTCGCCGGCTACCTCAAGATGACCCGGGGTGCGGCGCCGGATGCGACGCCGACTCCGGTCTCCTCGGTCACTTCGGCCGTTTCGCCCGGGGTCACCCCTGAACCGACCTTCGTCGACCAGGCCGGCCTCGAGCGCGACCTTCGCGTCCCCATCGACGCCGTCGCGCAGAAGGACCCGGATGTCCAGAACATCCTCCTCATCGGCGTCGACCGACGCAACACGGCCTCCATGGCTGGCAACAGCGACACGATGATGATCATATCCGTCGACCGCAGGAACCAGACGATGAAGATGCTCTCCATCCTGCGCGACTGCTATGTGACCATCGAGAAGGACGGCAAGACGGTCAAGGGCAAGATCAACGCCGCCTACTCCTACGGTGGACCCGGTCTCACCATCAACACCTTGAACCGCACCTTCGACCTCGACATCCAGAAGTACGTGCTCGTCGACTTCAAGAGCGCCGAGGCCGTCGTGACCGCGGCGGGCGGACTCGACATCGACGTCTCGGCGTCCGAGATGAAGAACATGAACCTCAGCATCCTCGAGACCAACCGGGTGATCCTGCCCGATACACCCGCGTCGCCGACCCTCACCGCCGCCGGGCTCCAGCACCTCGATGCCCGCCAGACCATCAGCTACGCCCGCATCCGGAAGGTCGACCTCGTGGTGAACGGAAAGACCATTCCGATGGACTTCGGCAGGGTCGAACGCCAGAAGATCGTTCTCCGCGGACTGATGGCGAAGTTCTTCGACGCGGACGTCCTGAAGAAGCTCGACATCACGAACCAGGTCTTCGACATGGTCGAAACCAACTTCCGCCTCTCCGACGCGCTGAGTCTCATGCAGTTCGCCTCGACGCAGCTGAAGAAGGACGCGGCCTCCATCGGTGGCTACACGATCCCGGTCTACAAGTACTACACGGTCGTCGAGACCCCCGTCTGGTGCTTCGTGGTCGATTTCAACAAGGCCATCCCGGACATCCAGCAGTACATCTGGGGAAAGACCTTCGACTTCACGCCTCGGGATCCCGTCTCACCGTAGGAGGTGGCGCCATGAACGAGAAACTGAAGGACACCTCCACCGACCGCCTTTTCGAAGCGATGCTGTCCTTGAAGAATCTCGACGAGTGCTACGCCTTCTTCGAAGACCTCTGCACCGTATCCGAAATCAAGTCCCTCGCCCAACGCCTCACCGTAGCCGCTCTTCTCCGGAACGGCGGCACCTATTCCGAGATCTGCGACCGCACCGGCGTCAGCACCGCGACCATCAGCCGCGTGAATCGTGCGCTCGAATACGGAGCCGATGGATACAAGACCGTGCTTTCCCGCATCGAAGCGGGAACCGCGCGTCCAGACTGAAAGGAAGTAATCGTCCGATGGGACTCTTCTCCAAAATCTTCGGAACCCACAGCGACCGCGAGATCAAACGCATCCTGCCCCTCGTCGACAGCGTCGAGGCGCTTTCCGACACCTATTCCGCGATGTCGGAGGACGAACTCCAGTCGATGACCGGAAGACTCCGCGCGCGCGTCCAAGCCGGAGAAACCCTCGATGAACTCCTGCCGGACGCCTTCGCGGTCGTGCGGGAGGCCTCCTGGCGGGTCCTCGGCATGCGCCATTACCGCGTGCAGATCATCGGCGGCATCGTCCTCCACCAGGGCCGGATTTCCGAAATGAAGACCGGCGAAGGCAAGACCCT
>CAXNDY010000093.1:0-5335 GCA_964201095.1 Saccharofermentanales bacterium | reverse complement strand
GTTCAGATGGACGCAATGTGCGGCGAGCGTCGGGGTCTTGAAAAAGCCTGCAGCTTCGAGATAGGCGGGGGGTGTGAGACCGTGCCGAGAATGGCACTCCTTCACTTCCCTTCTCGTTTCGGAGATGTGGATCTGCACCCCGACGCCGAGGTCGGCCGCCATCGAGGCCATCTCCTTGTAGAGCGAATCGGGATAAAGGTATACGGAGTGCATGAGGACGGAGACCACGACCCGGTCGTCGCCATGCTGTCGGGCCATGAGGAGGATCCGTTCCAGGTCATCGGGCGCCGGAACGAGGACGTCGGAGGCATTGCGTCGTTTCGAATCGACGGACAGGTTCAGGCGGGCGCCTGCTTCGACGAAGGCTTCGAGCACCGTCTCCTGGAAGAAATACATGTCGGCCGCGGCTCCGGTTCCCGAACGGATCATCTCGCACAGGGCGAGCTGGGTTCCGGCGCGCACGTCCTGCGGCCGAAGAAGCTTCTCCCGCGGGAAGACGACTTCGTAAAGCCAGTCGTGGAGGGTCATGTCGTCGGCGCTGTTCCTCATGAGGGTCATCGCGGCGTGACCATGCGCATTCGAAAGGGATGGAGTGAGAATCCGGTCCCGGCCGGAATACGTCTCGTAGTCGACTCCGGCCAGCGCTTCGCATGCCGCGTGGCGGGACGCCCCGATGTTAACGATGCGGCCCTCTCGAACCGCGACATAGGCGTCGCTCATCGAAAAGGCTCCGCCGTCCATGTCCGGGCTGATGACGATGATTCGATCGAAAAGAACGTTGCTTCGTACGGTCATGCGAGGCTCCCCTTTTCGGATTCGATTTCCCATGTGGTTGCGTAGTTCTTCTGGCATTGGGACAGCGCGTCGATCGAGGCGCCTCGGGAAATCAGGAACCTTCGGGCGACCTGTAGATCGAACTCCGGAGGAACGTCATGGACGCGGACCGGGAGCGTTCGGCCGCTCTGGGCGATGAAGCGCGCGCAGAGAGCCTGGAGGGCGAAGCTCATGTCCATGATCTCGATGGGGTGCCCATCGCCGGCGGCAAGATTCACCAATCGGCCTTCCCCGAGAAGGTGCAGGTGCCGTCCGTCCTCGAGCCGGTACGAGCGGATGTTCGGACGGGAGTCCTTCACTTCGACGGAAAGGGAAGCCAGCGCGGGGATGTCGATCTCGACGTCGAAATGGCCGGCATTGCACAGAACCGCGCCGTCCTTCATGACCTCGAAATGCTCTCGGACGACGATGTCGCGGCACCCCGTGACGGTGAGGAAGAAATCCCCGATGGAAGCGGCTTCGCGCATCGGCAGGACGCGGCAACCGTCCATCAGGGCTTCCGCCGCACGGACGGCATCGACCTCGCAGACGACGACGTTCGCACCAAGCCCCTTCGCACGGGCCACGACGCCCTTGCCGCACATGCCGTACCCGGCGACGACCACGGTCTTTCCTGCGATCAGGAGGTTGGTGGTGGAGAGAATGGCGGCCCACGCGGATTGGCCGGTACCATAGCGGTTGTCGAAGAGATGCTTGCAGCGGGCGTTGTTGACGGCGACGACCGGATAGATCAGGCGGTTCCCTCGCTCCAGGATCCGGAGCCGGTTCACCCCGGTCGTGGTTTCCTCGCACCCGCCGAGAAGCTCGGAAGCGTCCTCGCGTCGGATTCCGTGGAGCAGGTAGGCGAAGTCCCCGCCGTCATCGATGACGACATGGGGCTTGAAGGCGAGCGCGGCGCACAGATGGGACTCGTATTCGTCCGGCGTCGCGGCGTGCCAGCAGAAGACCCCCATTCCGGTCACCGCCATGGCCGCGGCGATATCGTCCTGCGTGGACAGAGGGTTGCAGCCGGTCAAGGCGACTTGCGCCCCGCCGAGACGGAGAGTTTCGGCCAGGCAAGCGGTCTTGGCTTCGACGTGGACGCTGACGGCGACGCGGAGTCCCTTGAAAGGTCGTTCGCGTGCGAACTCCTCGGAGATCCCGCGGAGGATGGGCATGTTGGCCATGGCCCACTCGATCTTTCGTCGTCCTTGAGGAGCGAGGGTCAGGTCGCGGACGATGGAATCCATGTCATGTCCTCCCGAGACGTTCTACGGTGTTCTCCAGAAGGCGGATCAGTCCGGCCGCGGATTCGCGCCCGACCTGGAGGACCTCCTCGTGGTTCAACCGGGACGTCGAAAGGCCGGCGGCCAGGTTCGTGATGCAGGACAGGGCGAGGACCTTCATGCCGCCATGGGAGGCGACCGTGGCTTCCGGAACCGTGGACATTCCGACGGCCGACACGCCCAACCCACGGAGCATGCGGATCTCGGCCGGCGTCTCGAACTGGGGGCCTCGACAGAAGCAGTAGACCCCGCGGTGGAGGTCGAGTCCGAGTTCCTTGCCGCAGATGGCGGCGGTTTCGAGCATGTCCGAATCGTAGACCCGGCTCATGTCGCAGAACCTGGGACCGTATTCGTCGAGATTGGCTCCACGGAGGGGGGATTCGCCGAAGAGTCCGACGTGGTCTTCGATCAGCATCAGGGACCCGGGACGCATCGTGGGTCCGAGGCCGCCGGCGGCGTTCGTCAGGATCAGCGTCCGGATGCCGAGCGCCTGGAAGACCCGGATCGGAAACACGACGTCATGGATATCGTGCCCTTCGTAATGGTGGAACCGTCCCTGCATCACCACGACGTCGCGACCGCGGAGCGTCCCGAAGACGAGACGGCCCTGGTGGCCGACGACGGTGACGCGCGGGAATCCGGGAATCGCCTCATAGGAGATGTATTTCGGGTCCATGACGGAATCCGCCAGGGGGCCGAGTCCCGAGCCGAGGACGATGGCGATGTCGGGGACTTTGGAGATCGAGCCGAGAATGGAATCGGTGGCCTTCCTGATCCGTTCGCGATAGGCGTCGACATCGAAATCCATGGGCAATCCCTCCTACAGGTCGCTGGAATTCGCTCCGTGGCAGTTCTTGTATTTCTTTCCGCTTCCGCAGGGGCAGGGGTCGTTGCGACCCGCTTTCGGACCGGCCTTGGCGGGAGCGGGAGCGGAGGGCGTCTTGACGGGCGACGCCGGCGCGGGTTCCCCCTCGATATAGCCGGTCCCGCCGTGGGACTCCTTGAGGTCGTGGGCGACGGCCTGCCTGCGGAGCGGCTGTTCCGTCGTGAACCTTCCCTTCATCATGATGCGGACGGAATCCTCCTGGATGGCGAGGTTCATGGCCTCGAACATCTCGAAGCCCTCCCGGCGGTATTCGATCACGGGGTTGAGCTGGGCGTACCCGCGCATGCCGATTCCGGAGCGCAGTTCGTCCATGGCGTCGATGTGGTCCATCCACTTCTCGTCGACGGTGCGCAGCAGCACGACCCGTTCCGCTTCGCGCATGATCTCGGGACCGCCGATCTGCTCGTCCCGTTGGGCGTACCGTTCCAGCGCGGCATCGACGACGATCTCCGTGGCGGTCTTGGCGTCGAGGACGTTCATCTCGACATGGCATCGTTCCAGGACGGGGATGTCGCCGAAGACGTCGCTGATCCGGGCACCGAAGGCCTCCCAGTCCCAGCGTTCGGGGATGTCCACGTCGCTGCAGAAGGCGCCTGCGACACGGTTCGCCACCGACCCCACCATGCGGAGATACGTATCCCGAAGGTCCTGCCCCTCGAGCACCTTCAGTCTCTGCCCGTAGATGACTTCGCGCTGCTTGTTCATCACGTCGTCGTATTCGAGGACGTGCTTGCGGATATTGAAGTTGCGCCCTTCGACGCGCTTCTGCGCCGTCTCGATGGCGTTGGATAGCATCGGGTGCTCGATGGGCATGTCCTCCTCGACGCCGAGGACGTTGAACATCGACAGCATGCGGTCGCCGCCGAACAGACGCATCAGGTCGTCCTCGAGGGACATGAAGAAACGGCTGCGTCCCGGGTCGCCCTGACGTCCTGACCGGCCGCGGAGCTGGTTGTCGATGCGGCGGGACTCATGTCGTTCGGTACCCATGATGTAGAGGCCGCCCGCCTCGACGACCTTCACGTGTTCGGCGTCGGTCTGGGTGCGGAAGCGCGCGAACAGCTCCGCATAGCGGGTTCTGGCGTCCAGCACGAGTGGGTCCTGCGTCTCGTTGTGCGTGGTCGAGGCGTCGATCAGCAGTTCATCGATGCCCTGCTTGCGCATCTCCTGCTTCGAAAGGAACTCCGGGTTTCCACCCAACAGGATGTCCGTACCACGTCCGGCCATGTTCGTCGCCAGCGTGACCTGACCGAATCGACCGGCCTGGGCGACGATCTCCGCCTCCCGCTCGTGCTGCTTCGCATTCAGGACGTTGTGGGGGATTCCATCCCGCTTCAGCAGCGTGGAAATGAATTCGGAGCGCTCGACGGAAACCGTGCCGATCAGGATCGGCTGCCCCTTGGCGTGGACTTCCTTCACTTCCTCGAGCAGCGCCATGTACTTTCCCCGCAGCGTCTTGAAGACGGCGTCCGGCTCGTCGATGCGGATCATGTCCTTGTGCGTCGGGATCGTGATGACGTCGAGCTTGTAGATGGCGCGGAATTCCTCTTCCTCGGTGAGGGCCGTGCCCGTCATGCCGGAGAGCTTGGCGTACATGCGGAAGTAGTTCTGGAAGGTGATGGTCGCGAGGGTCTTGCTCTCCCGCTCGACCTTGACGCCCTCCTTGGCCTCGATGGCCTGATGGAGTCCGTCGCTGTAGCGCCGGCCGAACATCAGGCGCCCCGTGAAATCGTCGACGATGATGATCTCGCCGTCCTTGACGACGTACTGGTGGTCGAGCTTCATGAGGCCGTGCGCCCGCAGCGCGTTGCTCAGGTGGTGCTGGAGCGTGTAGTTCTCGGCATCGGAGAGATTGGTCACGCCGAAGTGGCGCTCGGCCTTCGTGACGCCTTCGGCGGTCAGCACGGCGGTATTCGCCTTCTCGTCGACGATGTAGTCGGCTTCGGACTCGGTCTCCTCGTAGTCCTGCTTATCGTCGAGCTCCGTGACGACGCGTGCTTTCAGGCGCTTCGCGAAGAGGTCCGTCTTCTCGTAGAGGTCGGTCGACTTCTCTCCCATCCCGGAGATGATGAGCGGCGTTCTCGCTTCATCGATCAGGATGCTGTCTACCTCGTCGACGATGGCGAAATTGAGTTCGCGCTGGACGCGTTCCTCGCTGCGGATGACCATGTTGTCGCGGAGGTAGTCGAAGCCGAACTCGTTGTTCGTCCCGTAGGTGACATCGCTTGCATAGGCCTGGCGTCGCTCCGGGTTGTCGATGCCGTGGACGATGAGTCCGACGCTGAGACCGAGGTAGCGGTAGATCTTGCCCATCCACTCGCTGTCGCGGCGGGCCAGGTAGTCGTTGACG
>CAXNDY010000092.1:0-5342 GCA_964201095.1 Saccharofermentanales bacterium | reverse complement strand
GGAGGCGAAAGGCTTCGATGTCCTTCTCGCAGACCACATCGCGGACTACCGCGCGCTCTTCGACCGCGTACGCCTCGACCTGGGAACGAGCGCCGCGGAAGACTTCCCGACGGACCGCCGCCTGGCGCGAAACGTCGAGTCGTCCGATGACCCGGGACTGAAGGCGCTGCTGTTCCAATACGGGCGCTACCTGCTCATCGCCTCGTCCCGCGAGGGCACCCAGCCCGCGAACCTCCAGGGGATCTGGAACCGCGAGCTGCGCGCGCCCTGGAGTTCGAACTACACGATCAACATCAACACGCAGATGAACTACTGGCCGGCCTTCCCGTGCGGCCTCGGAGAGCTCCAGCGCCCCCTGGAGCAGCTGGTCGCCGACCTCACTGTCCCGGGGGCCGTCACGGCGCGCGAAGTCTACGGCGCGGGCGGGTTCGTCGCCCACCACAACACGGACCTCTGGCGGTTCACGTCCCCCGTCGGGAACGGACACGCGGGCTCCGCGGCCTACGCCTGCTGGAACCTCTCCGCCGGCTGGCTGTGCCGCCACCTCTTCGACCGGTACGCCTACACGCGCGACGTCGGATTCCTCCGGACGACCGCCTATCCGATTCTGCGCGGCGCGGCTTCGTTCTTCCTCGACCAGCTGGTCGAAGACGCGGACGGATTCCTGATCCTCGCTCCGTCCACCTCGCCGGAGAACACCTACCTCGTGGGGGAGGAAGGCTGCAACGTCTCGCAGACCGCCACCATGTCCATGGCCATCCTCGACGAGCTCTTCCGCAACTGCATCGAGTCCTGCCGAGCGCTCGACGTCGACGAATCGTTCCGCCGCACGCTCGAGGACCGGCTCGGGAGGCTCCTCCCATATCGCGTGGGACGCATGGGCCAGCTGGCGGAGTGGTACGGGGACCCCGAGGAGGCCGAACCGAACCACCGGCACGTCTCGCACCTCTACGGCCTGTACCCGTCGGACTCGATCGACCTCGGAAGGACGCCCGCGCTGGCCGAAGCCTGCCGGAGGTCGCTGGAATTCCGTGGCGACGAGGGCACCGGCTGGAGTCTCGGCTGGAAGATCTGCCTGTGGGCGAGGCTTCGCGATGGCAATCACGCCTTGAAGATGCTGAACCGGCAGCTGCGTCTGGTGGAGGGGTCGGAATTCGATTATTCGACCGGCGGCGGGACCTACCCCAACCTCTTCGACGCGCACCCGCCTTTCCAGATCGACGGCAATTTCGGCGCGACCGCCGGCATCGCGGAGATGCTCCTGCAGAGCCGGGAAGCGGAAGTCCACGTCCTGCCGGCTCTTCCCGACGCCTGGCAGGTCGGAAGCGCGACAGGCCTGTGTGCGAAAGGCAGGATCCAGGCCGACCTCGCCTGGGGCGCCACGCAGGTCCGCGCGACGATCCGCACCGACACGGCGCAGACCGTCCGGATTTCCCTCCAGGGCAGGGAAGCGGGGCGGTACGAACTGCAGGCGGGGGTTCCGTTGGAGATCGTCCGGGAGCGGGGCTGAACGCCCTGGCCCGTCGGCCATCCTACCCGAAGAAGCTCAGGAAGTTGCCCAGCCCGATGCCGAGGTAGTTGCCGACCGCATAGCCCAGGATCCCGCAGAGGATGCCGGGCAGGATGATCTCGTCGTTCTTCAGCGCGCCCGCGACGGGGACGATGAAGGCCGGACCGAAGATGCCGGCGGTCGACGTGATGATCATCGTGTCGGCGTCGATCCTGCCGATCTTCGCCATGAGGATGTGAAGCAGCACCGTGCCGAACTGGACGAAGCACAGCATGCCGAGGACGGCGAGGGCCGCGCTGATCTTGTCGAAATCGAAGCTGAGGCCCATGATCACCGAGAACATCAGGATGAAGTACTGGCCGGCTCCATACGAGCCGGGGGCGGTGCGCACCTTCTTGACGAAGGAGAGCGCGATGCCGAGCGTGGTCACGATGAGCATGATCAGGGCGACGTATTCGTCGAGCTTGCCGAGACCCGTCTTTCCGTAGGCGCTGGGCAGCATCAGGACGACGCCGACCGCGACGACGAAACAGAGCACGGACAGGCCGACGAAACCGACGCGCGTCAGGAAGGCCTTCCAGGGCTTGACGCTCTTCTTCTTGCCGCTGAATTCCTCGACGTAGAACTGCTGTGCGTCGGCGCTCAGTTTGCTGTGGACGGGCACGTATTTGGGGAGGAACTTACGCAGCAGCGGTCCCATGAAGGACAGCAGCATGAAGAAGTAGATGCCGCCGCCGATCATGTCGGCGGTGTTGAGCAGCAGGATCCGGCTCTGCGGAGAGCCGAGCGCGGCGCCGACGGCGAAGAGGTTGGGCGTGCCGCCGGTGTAGTCGCCGACCAGCATGCTGCTGATGTGGTTCGCCTGCTCGGGAAGGACGCCGCGGAAGAGAAAGTAGGCGCCGAAGGCCACGACGAGGACGGCGACCGCGTCCATTGCGAAGGAGATGAGCATGGGCTTCGCGAGTTTCCTGAGGCCGGGCAGGTCCGCCGAGAAGAGGATCAGCGGCATCGCGACCACGACCAGGATGGAGGAGAGGGTGGAGGCCAGGGACATGTCCGCGCCGCCGGCCTTGAACAGCGGTGCCAGCGCGAGGCCGAGCGCATAGCAGAGGAAGACCGACCCCAGCGTGTTGAGGAAGGGGACCTTGCTGGTGGCGAGCACCAGGAGGCGGGGAAGGAACAGGATGACCAGAATCATGGCGGCGGTCATGAGCATCGGCATCGCAATCACTCTCCCTTGTACTTACTGTTAGAAATATAACAGAGTTCACAGAGGGAGGATAGCGCTTTGAAAGTCAAAGGAAACGTCAGGGCTTCGGTGGAATCGTCAGCACCCAGCCCGGGCTGATGATCTTGCTTGCGATCGACGGGTACTTGTCTACGTTCGCGTCGATGATCGTCTGCATCCGGGCCGCCATGACGGCTGCGGTGCCATTGCCGTAGACGAGCTTCGTGATTCCATACAGGGAGTCCCCCCCCTTGACGGTGTAGGTACTGCCGACGACCACGGGTGTGGGCTTCGGGGTGACGGTCGGCACGGGAGAGAGCGTCGGCACGGGTGACGGGGTGGCGGCGGTCGTCGGGGCGGAGGTCGCGCGAGGCGTAGGGGCGACGGTCACCGCGGCGGTCGGGGAGAGTGCAGACGTCGGAGCCGTCGTCGCGGAAGGGGTCGTCGTCGCGGCGGGAGCGGGACCGGTCGGTAAGACCACGCCGAAGATCTGCGTGTAGATGCCGCCGGCCACCAGGACGGTCAGCACCAGGACCAGACCGACGAGCACCGCGGCGTAGTGGTCGAAGCGTCCGCGCGGCTCGACCTTCACGAGGCGCACCTGGACCGGGGGGGGCGAAGGCCTGTGGATCCGCTCCACCTTCGACGGACTACCCGTTCCTGACGTGTTGTTCTGCATATGCACTCCTATCGGTCTGGGTAAATCAACGGTCCAGAAAACAACCCTTCCGGCTTCCGGACGGGTAGCATCTCGAAAAAAGGGAAGCCCCTCCATAGTAATGGGGGCGAGGCTCCGATACAAGTGGAATTTCGTGCCATTTGAAGCAAGAGATGTGCGAATGGACCGGAATCGGCGGATTTCGTACTTCTCGCGATTCGGAAGTCCCTGCGTCCCGGCGTGACACCACCGGCATCGCTGTGGTAGATTCGAAGAACGCTGAAGGAGGATCCCGATGGAACTGACCGACATCGCCAGACCCGGACTCATGGTCACGCAGACCTGGCCCGATGCGCGCAAGTGCGAAGGGGAGACCCTCCGGGCGGTCGAAGCGGTACTTCGGCATGGGTACTTCAAGGCCATCCAGACGTCCGACATCCCGTTCCCTGCCGAGCGGAAGGCCCTCGCAGGTCTCGTCGCCCGCCACGGCCTCGCTTCCACCTACAGCCTCACGGCCCTGCTTCTCGACCAGCGGCTGAACCTGACGGGCTCCGACGAGAGCAACCGGCGCCGCGGGTGGAGCACGGTCGCCGCCGCGCTGGAAAACGCCGTCGAAGCCGGCGCGGACACGGTCTCCCTCGCCATAGGCCCCGGCCCTGCCGAGGGCACCCAGAAGTCCTCCGCCCTCCACCACCTGGCAGACTCCCTCCATCGCCTTTCCCAGACGGCCCGATCGTTCCCCGGGCTGCGACTCGTCATCGAACCCTTCGACCAGGACCCCCGCCAGCGGAATCCGCTGGACACGACCGCGGACTCCGTCGCCCTCTGCCGGACCCTCGCAGGCCGGGACGCCCCCCTGCATCTTTGCCTTGACACCGCCCACATGACCTTGAACCGGGAACCCATCGGCACGGCGCTGCGCAGCGCGATTCCGTTCGTCCTGGAACTCCAGTTCTGCAACTGCATCACGGACCCTCACGACGAACGCTACGGCGAGCGCGGAATCCCCTTCGGCGCACCCGGTTTCCTGGACGTCCACGCCATGGGCGACATCCTGCGGGTAGCCCTCGATGCGGGATTCCTCGACTCCGTCCGCAAGCCGCTCCTCTTCTGCGACGTCCACAAGTCCCCCGCCGAGGACCCCCGCCACGTCATGGACGTCTGCGAGGCCATGTTCCACGGCGCCTGGGAGCTCGCGCACAGATAGGGGCGACGACGCGTTCCCTGCGGGATCGATGTACCGTCACGGAGTCGGCTTCCGGATATCCGCGTCTCGGAATGGAAGCGGAACGATATCATTCAGCGACATCTGATACCCTGACTCGACCCGTTCTGGTGCGGGAGCGGGTTCGGTTGCGGCGGGAGCGGGTTCGGTTGCGGCGAACGTGGGTACCGCCTCTTCGCGGTTTCCAACAAGCTGCGGGAACAGCGCTTTCGTCTGCCGGAGGAGACCGGGTTGGAACGGCGTGCATCCCATCCGGACCAGCACCGCATTTCCAGGAGGTGACGATTCGCCATCCCGGACCCAGACCGGTCCGAGACCTTTCTTCAGGGCCATCGTCGCACCGGCATACGTGCCGCCGCTTCCCTCGCTGGACGATACGACGACCGTCGCTCGTGCATGGGCATAGATGTAGGCGTTTCGCTGCATCGCCGTGGGAGCCGTGAACCGGAGGGCGTGGGACTCGGAGTGCAGGACGAGGAGGGAACCGGACATGAGCGACTCGCGCGTCTCGCGGTCCGCGATGCGGCGCTCCAGATCGTCTGCCAGGAAGACCACGGCCTTGCCACCTTCCGCGAGGCAGCCCGCCACTCCAGCCTGGTCGATTCCGCGTGCGCCGCCGGACACCACGGCGACCTGTTCCGCCGCGAACCGCCGCCCCAAGGCCTCCGCAAAGGAAAGCGCATCGGCATCCGCATCCCTGGAACCGACGATGGCGACCGCC